>NZ_JAZGJN010000289.1:0-128366 GCF_038085095.1 Photorhabdus sp. P32
GTACAAATATATTTTTGGCTATTCACCGTCAATTTTAAGGTCATGGTTTAACCGCGATTAATATACATAATATAACCATTATTTATATATTTAAAATGGAAAGATCTATCCCTTTTTCTATTTTAAGGTGCAGTGCTTACGCTGTCTGGAAAAGTGATGAAACGAGAATTACATCCATTTAATCAATCAGTTAATGAAGGTGTTCTGACGATTTCAGCCTATCGTTTTCGTTCCACTAGTCCTCAAACTCTTTGAAAGCTTAAATATGTACAACACCTTACATATTCTTAAGTGTCATTCTAAATTAAAGAACATGGAATCATCAGCGCGGGCTTCACTACAAGGTTAATCAATGAACACCATTTGTCAAATGATTGAAAAAAGAGCATCGGAAAATGCCCACGAGTTAATTTTTTAGTTCCTTTCCGACGGAGAAAGATGAAGAAGAACAATTAAGCTGGAAGAATTTACATCGAGGTCAAAAAAGTATCGCTTATTATTTACAGCAATACTGTCAGCCTGGCGATCGGGTAATAGTTATGTTGCCTTCCGGTCTGCTCTTTGTTCAGACAATGGCCGCGTGCTTATACTCAAGTGTGGTCGCGGTACCAGTGAATAGCGCCCGCCCTGAGGGAAGAGGTTGGGATACTATTCTGAAAATTATAATGGATAGTGGCGCCCGATTAGTTATCACGACCTCAAAACAGAGTGAGAAAATAAAAGAAGTATTTGCAAAAGAAAGCGGCTTTAATGAAGTAAAGGTAATATCAGCAAATGAATTAATAGCGGCGCAGGAAGATGTATCTTACCGGGGCGGATCAGATCTGGCATTGCTCCAATATACCTCAGGTTCAACCGGTGAGCCTAAAGGCGTCATGGTTGGTTATGAAAATTTAATCAATAATCTGGAGGCGATAAAAAATAGGTTTTCATGTTCAGAAGATGCCTGTGGCGTCATTTGGCTTCCGCCCTATCATGATATGGGCTTATTAGGCGGTATACTCCAGCCTTTCTATAGCGGTGTTCCGGTTGTATTGATGCCGCCTACCGCAGTAATTCAGCAACCCGCACTGTGGTTAAAAGCCATTTCAAAATATAAAGCGACCATTTCCGGCGGACCTAACTTTATCTATGAACAAAGTGTTGAAAGAATAAGTGATAAGGATTTGGAGTCTATCGATCTTTCAAATTGGAAGAATGCATTTAGCGGAGCAGAGCCAATCAGAGCGGATATCCTGCAACGTTTTTCCGAACGATTTAGCTCTTACGGTTTTACAATAATAAATTTAATAAACTCAACCGGATTATAATAAAATTATCCGATGGTTTTCTGTCAAAAAAGAGATATGGTTTGATGTCAGCGATTAGAAGTGATATCAAATCTTTCCTACCCGGCATTAATGATGAAAACTTTTCTAAAAATAAGGCGTATTGTCACGAACGTAATAAAATCCAGCTTGAATGAAGCATGGTTTTACCGATTATTATCGGTGAGTTTTGTAAAAGAGGATTTTTCGAAACGAGTTATCAGGGATATCCGGAACTAAAAGCAGGTATTACTATCAGACCTGTGAAGGGTGTTAATGGTGTTTGGCGGTGTCTGGCTGATGATGAGGGAGTATAAAATGAATTTGGCAGGAAAAAACATCTGGGTCATTGGTGCATCTATGGGAATTGGGCATGCCTTAATTAAGGAGCTTAACTCTTATACGACAAACCTGGTCATTTCTAGCCGGAAAGAAGATTTACTGAAAAAATTGGCAACGGAAATTAATCTTCCGGAGGAAAATGTTATCCCTTTCGACATTACTCATCATGACGAAGCAAAAGAAGCGGTGCATAAAGTGCTTCAACTGATGGGGAATATTGACTGTATCATTTTTACTGCTGGCGTCAGTCAACGTTCTTTAATCACTGATACACAGCTCTTTGTCTATGACAAATTGATGAATTTAAATTTTTTATCTATTGTTAACATAGCATTAACGGTACTGCCTTCGATGATTGAGAAAAAGAGCGGACATTTTGTGGTTCTCTCCAGCGTGGCAGGTAAGTTTGGTACTCCGAATCACTCTGGCTATGCAGCATCGAAGAATGCATTGCATGGTTTTTTTGAATCTCTGCGTGCTGAACATACGAAAGACAATATTAATGTTACGCTTGTTTGCCCCGGTTTTATTAATACCGATATTACTATGAGATCCCTCACTGGAAATGGCGAACCTTATCAAAGCATTGATAGTGAACTGGAACACGGCATTCCAGTCGATTTATGCGCCAGAAAAATTATTAAGGCAATGATTAAAGAGAAAAGAGAGATATATCCCGGAGGTAATAGAGAAGTCATTGGGGTATACCTTAATCGATTTTTCCCACGATTATTACAGTCTATTGTTGCATTAAAAGAAAAATAATATAAATAATCACCATTTAATTAACGGTGACCTTTTAGCTGGTCACCGAACTTTTCTATATATTCACGACAATGTCTCGTATTTAGACTTGTTTTATGATTAATTAATTTTTATTTGATGGTGATTATCTGCATACCAGGAGATATAATCATTACTTGATATTGGCGTTTCAATTCCAGCCTTATCCATGTCAAAACTAGAAATATAATCATTTATTCTGTCTGCATGCTTACGTATATATTCGATGCGCCTCTCCTCTACTTTTTGAGATTGCTGTAAGTTAATCACTTCACTTCTCAGAAGGTTGCTCATAGTACGATGAACCCAATCGAGGAGATAACCTTCGATGATCATATCAAAATCATCATCAGTATGATGATACGTATCAATAGTTGTCGTCACCACGGATAAAACTGCATATGTCTGGCTTAGTTCTAGAAAGTCTCCACTATGCTTATTAAGCATATTAAGATTTGTTTTTTTATTGTCACTCGCCATGAATATGCTTAGTTTTCTATATAAGAAGTTCATATAGTCATTTAAAATGGAAAATAATTCATGTTGGGCAGATATTTTATGGGTGTTTTTTGTTTTATTGGCAATAATCATTCCGCCAGCTTTTAGTGATAACACAAGATTGTCCCCTTCTGAAGTAATCGCACCAAAATTAGATATTAAATAAGGAGATATCTTGTTAAGCGTAAATAAGCCCTGTGCGCCGCAGCGTTCACGACAATTGATTAATATTTCTTGTGTGCGCCATGTGCATAGGGACTTAGCGGTAATGATTTCAATAAGCAGTTCATCTTTAAATTTAAAGTTTTTAACTGATTCTGATAATATAATTGAAACTTTTCTTGTTAATTTTTTTAAGTATAACGCGTGAATAATCGTACTCAGAGTATCCCAGGCAATACCCTCTTTGAAATGAGGATAATTAATTATTGGCATGGCACCTGAATAACCGAATGTTTTTCGTTTATTTCCATATGTGCTGGTTATATGAAGAGCTGATTTGGCTGCTGCAACTGAGATTACTGCCATGCATAACTTACCTGAATGTATTTTATCTGTAATTAATGAGAATCTTTCTCTTAATTCTTTAATATGCAATGATATTTTACCATCTCTGGTCAGCGTTATCATATTGCCGGCAAGGAGTCCTTCAAAAGGAATTTCAACATTATCAAATGAAGTGATTGCGTTATCTAAATAAAATCCTGGCTTATCACCAAGTGGAGTAATTTTAACGCCAGGAGTTAATTTACCATTAACGGATAGCGGGAAAATAAAAGGGAAAATACCATATTTCTTTCCTGATACATTTAACTGGGCTAAAACTATAGCTACTTTTGGTAGTTCACAAAGTGTGGTATTAGGCATAAATTTATATGCATTGGGACCGGGTGAATTCAATATAAATACGCCTTTTTCCGGCAGATAATTAGCCTGTGTTTCGATTGCTATTAGATCATTCCCATGAGCCAGTTCAGTCGCCAGATAGACTCCAATAGCACGACCTGAACAAAGTTTTTGGTAGAGATCTTCCATATATGGCGTTTGCGCTCCTAAGTTAGCGATAGTACCTATGGTTAAATTAAAATGAATTGACATCATAGAAACTACAGCAGGATCATGTGGGGCTACAAGCTCATGAAGAGCGACTAACTCCTTAAATGATGCCATATGAATATGATTATTTTGAATATATCTAAGCAGTTCTATAAACTTTTTTACTGGTGATGGGTAACTACCACAACTATTTTTAAGTATTTCCAAAAGATTATCAGATATCCCTATATCTCCTATGGATAAATAAGATTTTAATTTTGACTCTGAATTGCATAATGATTTATTCATATATTGACGAAACCTTTACTAGAATAACAATATCTATGTTAACTATCTGCATATACCCAATGGATTTCAAGATGCATCGCGACGGCAAGGGAGCGAATCCCCGGGAGCATAGCTAACTCTGTGACCGGGGTGAGCAAGTGCAGCCAACAAAGAGGCAACTTGAAAGATAACGGGTATATTAGTTATCTAATAGTGTAATGGGATACGCTGTAAACATATACTTTTAATTTAAGAAAGTTATTAACGGAGGTGACTGTCAAAAACTTTCTTTATTAAATCCCATACTTTATAAACTAATAATAATGGTTACGTGTTACAGTTTAATGTGAAAATTACTACAGGTGTTCTGTTTTATTCAGACAAGGAGTAATAAAAATATCAAAACCAATTTACGTACACAGATGGTCGGGTAGCAACAGAAAATTGGCTATGCACTTTGATGTTTGATGATGGTTGTTATCTGCCGTTTGAAGGAACTGGCGCTATTTCGACTTGGAACCTAAAATTCCCTGATAAACAAGTTATCGATCAGGTGCTGAAAAACGCGGATGGTAGTTGGAAATTAAAGGATATTATTATTCATTTGCATTATACCGCGCTAGATGGTGGTAATCAGTTTCGCTGATAAATTAGCAGAATAGAAAAATAGATCTGCAATGTAATATTGATTTCTTAAACGTTTGAGTTATTAAACATTTTAGTTTAACAATAAAATCCTCTACTTTATTGTGGAGGATTTTTTATTAATTTGAATAATACGATTTATGTCATTATTGCTATCTTATTCTCTATAAAAAGAGAATTATCATAAAAACATAGCATTAATTTCTAGCATAAAAACATCCAGACATTATTTATCAGACAGAACACCTTTTATATTGACATGAAGTTGGTGCAAAGATTATTTTCATAATTTACACTTCAAATGCGTCAAATTTTCTTTATTATTAACTAGGAGTAGAACATGAAAAAATTGATATCTATGTTATTTATTTTCATTGGTATGATTAGCGCCCCTGCATTCTCAGCAGAAACGAATAGCGGCATTGTTAGAGTCGCAGAAATTAAAGCTGATTGGGACAATACTGCACATTATTTTTATACATTCAGCGGGAGCTTAGCCGGTAACTGTGGAAAGCCAGGTTATATTTGGTCAGGATCTAGCTCTGAAAATATTAATAGGCTATTAAGCCAAGCCTATGCACAGGGTTTGAATATTAAAGTTGGTATAGAAAACGTAAGTTGTAATATCACTACGGTTTACGTTATTAAACAATAGTCATTATTTCTTATGTTTTTATCAATGGGATAAAAGATAGATAAACATTGATTTTCCTAATTTTATAATAAAATCCTCTACTTCAATGTAGAGGATTTCTTAGATTGATTCAAACAACGTTTTCTTTATGAAATTATCTCGGTGCAATATCTATTTTATTCACAATATATTTCAGTGACAAAACTTGGCGCATTCTCAATGGTATCGTGAACTGGGCAGGTTTTATTAATAAAATCGACAAAGGCATGAATTTCTTCTTCACTATTATCAGCTTTAATATGAAATTTTGTCACTATTTTAGAGAAACCTAATTTCGCTTGTTTATTTCTACCAGTGAAACCATCAGTATCAAGCTCACCTTCCAGATCAACGTGAATATCAATTAAGTTAATTTTGTGCAGTTTAGCAAAAGCCTTTGCTACGATACATTTACAGGCACCGAGGGAACAGAGTAAAGCTTCAACTGGATTCATCCCCTGATCAGTGCCGCCTAAATTACGTGGTTCATCCAAATAAAAGGAGAAATCTCTTGAGGTACATTCAACTTTCAATCCAGCTACAGATTTTACTGTGGCAGTAAATAATTCTTTCGCCATGATTTAACTCCTTATAATTAATATTAGTTTTTTGTAGGGTTAGCAGAGATAGTTATCATAACTTTTAATTTTTCTCCATTTTGTTTTTAAAGTGCTTATCCTTTAATTGTTCTTTCCCGGCTTGTTCCTTATGTGACTTAGCTAATGTTTTCATAGAATTATCTATCTTCGCGGGTATGCCAAAGACGTAGTATGTATATGATTGAGCCTTGAATCTCGTAACGCATTTCATAGCCACCAACAAGCAACCGCCTGACTTCTCGTGGATCGAACGCATAAAGCTGTTCGCCCAGGCGTGGATTCGTCAATAAGACTGCCGGGGCTTTGGTCAGTGATTGAACTACTTGAGCAGAGGCTTGTTTGTTTATTGGGGCCATGAATTCATATAAGCGCTCCAAATCTGAAAGCGCCTTGCTTGTCCACTTCAGATCCATCAGCTAGGCACTCGTAGAGGCTTGTCAGTATCTAGACTTTCAGCCCACTTCAGTACTACCTGGTGATCAACTATGTTGCCGGCATCCACGTCAGCAAGAGCTTCACGAGTCAGTCTTTCGCGCTCTTCTTCTTGAGAAACCCATGCAGTAATCGCCTGTTTTATGATCCAGTTGCGTGAACGCTCCAGCCGTTCCGCGAGTTGATCAACTCTTTCGGCAAGAAGACACGGAACATGAGCTGTCAAAACTTTTGTTTGATTATTCATATAGATACCTTTGATTAATAACGATTCGGTTTGAATCATTATTAATCATATAGATTGAACCTGAATAAATCAATCCGGTCAGGCTTGCTTGATTTATTGACATGTGACTACTCCCCGTCCTACCTATCGGGCGAAGCTTCCTTGTTGCTCGTACTTGATGAGTCTGACACAAGCCTCTCCTCTGTGGGCAGAAATGGCAAGTCTTGCCGCCTTTAATTCGTCTATGCCCTGTTGTTTGACTTTAATGCTGCGTTGATATTTCTATCATGTTCAACACCACATTCAGGGCATTTCTGGCATTTTATAACCGCAACAATGACAGGTTTTCGAGCTGGCGTACCACTAGTTGAGTTTAACGATAGCGCGGTATTGTTATTGACGATTCTACGCTCGACTGTTAGGTAATTTTAGGTAGCCATTGTGGATGTTAGGGAGTGATTTTTTCTGGGTATTTTCATAGTCAGAATGCACGGTCAGTAACGATTCCAGCCATTGTCGCTCCGGAAAATGAATTTAGCATGACGGGGATATGCATATTTGGAGTTATAAATCGAAGCAGGAGGCACCACTATGTTCACGTCTCTATTGTTTCAAAGAGAACAAACCGTCACTGAATATCTCCCGCTCAGAAATGGACATATTAGTGACGGCTTAACCAGAACTCAGGTTAATCAGGATAAAACTCAGAAGACAAGATCTGAGACATACTCCAAATGCATACATCAGGAAATACGTCCAAACCGGTTTCATTCATTGCTGAGGCAACGGCTTTAGACCAGACAACATCAACCCAGTCTGAATCATTTAACTTTGTCTTTAAGCTCGGCGATTCTTTTAAACCATAAAGAATCTCTTTTCTTTGCGCTTTAATTGTTTTCTCCCAACTTGTTCCTCTATGGCTTGACTGGTATTGCCATTTTAATAAGTGAGCAATTAATACTGCCATGCTGCTAGCCAACTCACGCTGTTCACTCTTGCCTACGTCTTCAATCTCCTCAGCAATATTGGTTATATCAATCTCAGAGAATTTACCGGCACGTAATAACGCCGACTGCTCATTTGCCCAAGCGACCACATCAGTTTCGTAACGGGTATGATTCATAATTGCCTCCGCTAATAGGTCTATTATGCTATGCAGATAGTTTATATAGCAGTCTGTCAGAGAATCCCCTTTATACCCGTTATCTTTTAAGTTGCCTCTTTGTTGGCTGCGCTCACTCACCCCAGTCACATAGTTCTCTATGCTTCCGGGGATTCGCTCCCTTGCCGTCGCGATGCATCTTGAAATCCATTGGGTATAGGTCAAAGAAGAACTATCTTCGATAACCCAGTATTCACCCTACTTCCGGCAACATGCCGCTCACTATGCCAATCTGGATTGCTATTACTGCAATACCGCAGGCAAATACCAGCAATAGTACAGGTTTACCGCCAGGTACCCGATATCGACGTTCATTTTGCTGACGGGATTTATAGGCCAGAAGGCTAGGCAATACTAACGCCAAAATTGACAGTGCGACGGCGGCATATCCCAACGCCATCACAAATCCTTTTGGGTAAAATAGCGCGAAAATCAATGGCGGCACGAAAGTTAACAAACCCGTTTGCATACGCCCGGCTAAATTATCTTTGCGTTTAAACAGATCACCCAGAAAATCAAATAGGCCAAGTGTGACGCCGAGGAATGAGGTTGCGAGCGCCAGGTTGGCAAACATTTGTACTGAAAGTTCAGTTTTCGGTGAAGCGACAACTTCACGAATGCTGTGTAATAAGCCATTCAATCCTGCATTTTCAGCTAAGATATCGACAAATGTGTTGGAATGGATACTTCCTAATGTCGCCAATTGCCAGAAAATATAAGCAATTAGCGGAATTGCACTGCCGATAATAAATACCCAACGGAGTCGACGTATATCGCCATCCATATATTTCACAATACTGGGAACACTACCGTGAAAACCAAACGATGTGAATATCACAGGGATTGAAGATAATATTAACCCTTGTTCTAATGGTAATGTCAGTAGATTAATATGCTGGACATGCGGCATCATCAGCCCCAACATCAATACCAGGAAAATAATTTTTGCACTGAAAATAACTCGGTTAACCATATCGACTGAACTGGTGCCTATACAAACAATTCCTCCACCAATCACAGTAAACACGATAACACCCACTGAAGCTGGAAGGGATAGACTCAGCCATTTATTGAGGCTGACTGTCAGTAATTCCCCTGCGCCGCTAATATAGGCTGATGTTAACGCATACATCAGAAACATCATGCTGAAACCGGCTAACATTTTGCCGCCGCTGCCAAGATAACGTTGAGCAAGTGTCCCTAATCCCGTATCAGGAGACTCATATTGATAAGCTTCAACCAACAGTAATGCGGTGTAACTCATCAAAACCCATAAGCCAACCAACATGATCAAACTTACACCAAATCCTACACCGGCAGTAGCTAATGGCATGGCTAACATACCAGCGCCGATGGTTGTTCCGGCTATAATAAAAGTACTGCCAAAAGTACGGTTCTTCACGTTTTTTTCCCTTCGAATCAACAACAAATATTTAATATTAGAAAATCAGGCTACTTTCTTTTTTTCTTCTTCGTCGACAATCTGAGTCAGCTTGTGGATAAAAATTTTCTGGAGCCTTTCCCAATACTCGTCAAAATCATCAGCATTACGTAAACAATGAGTCATCACCGCAGCACGTAGGACATATAAACTGTGGACTTTCTGCCATTCTTCTTGTTCAAAACCGCAACTTTCAACGTAATGCCAAGGCGTATCGCCATACTCTCCATAACCAAGGGAGGTAGAAGAAGTCAAAAAATCATTGGTATAACTACGTCCAGAGGTATATGAACAAAGCTCGTACATCCGTTTATTAAGACGGTTGTGGTGACTTAAATTGTTATTTCCTTGCTCTTTAAAAGTAAAATTGACCATATGGAAATCAGGATTCGGCATGGTATGAATTTCAAACCGGCGTTTGCCAACAACCAATGGTTCTGTGGTTAAAAGTTTTTTAATCATCCAATTAGCCGTCACAATACCGGCAGCAATCACTTTTCCGTAGCCGCTGATATTAAGTGGAACCAATCGGTGTGCGGCCCAAATTGCCGCGGCGATAGCTCCGGCTTTAGATCCCTCCATAATAGAGGCGCCGAGTACGACATGCCGGTCAACGGCCTGTTCTGGTTGAGTATCAACATCTTCAAAAACATAAGCTGCACGGTAAGAAATGAGGTCAACAATACGTTTATCTTTCATGCATACCGCACCGGCGGCATATTGAATAAATCCAACTTTGTGAGGATCGACGGTGATTGAATCAGCCTGACACATGGCCCGGAAGCTTTGGTAAATTTCAGGTTTAGGCCAAATAATATCTTCGGGGATGATTGCTAATTCACGATAACGACGAATAAGTTCATCATATTCCATGAATTCTCCCCGTTCATTGAGGAACATTGCGCTGGCATAACCTGCATAAGCAGCATCGATATGCACATAAAATGAGACGCCATAACGCTCTTCACACTCTTTGCGCAATGCAATAACTTCATCAACTCGGTCAATGGCTCCTACTTCCGTCGTTCCAACTACGGTTACCATCGCCAGAATAGGCTCCCCCTGCTCTATCAAATCGAATGTAATTTCACGCATTTTTTCAACATCGGTACGATAATTCGCATCGACTGGCAATGGCACGATATGCTGTTGACCAATGCCTAGAATATCCATTGCTTTCATCCATGAATAATGTTTCGACTGTGGAACCAGCACTTTGCCAAACATCCCCTGCTTTATCCCGACGCCACGGCAGGAAAGTTCACGAACTTCTTCGAAAATGCCACGTTTTTTTAGTTCGTCCGTCAAATCCAGAATATCTGATGGCGACATATTCAACAGTTGTTGTTCTGATTTATTTGCGACCAGATCGCTAGATTGTGGGTGTTGTGCAATGGCAAGAGGCATGGTTTTTAAATTACGCGCAACCCATAGCCCTTCATAATTGGCGACGGTTCCTCCTGATGTAATATGTCCCCAGGCTCGGCGAGGGTCATAACCAAACATCCGGCATAGATCCAACCCGGCTTCAATTTCTAGCTCCGTTGTTGTCGGTGATGACTCGTGAGCACAATTGTTCGGGTTATACATCATCGCCATGACATAAGCGAGATTGGAAACCATCAGGGTATCGGCATTCATATGCCCCATATAGCGAGGAGAAAACCAGGGAATAGAGGTGTTTTTCAGTTTGGCGGATAGCTGGTTCAGAATACCTTCTGTCCGATAAAGTGTTTCTCTATAATCAGGCGCATAACGATCAACTGAGGTGACTAAGGCGGGATCTTCTGGGTGAAAATCAGAGCGCCAGTGCATGTGCTCACTTACGGCATATTCCATCATTTCTCTGAAAAAAACCGTATTTTCTGATTTAGGGCCTAAAAACAACGCATCAATGTTTAAGTGCGAAGTAAACTGCTTGGTCATAATCATATACCCTTTCAACTAACAAAAACGGCTGTCAGCAACAGAGAGATTATGAAATTCTTTATTTGTTAATGAAATCACTATCATTCTCTGATGGGGAGACAGAAAATTATATGCCACCTAACCTACTGATAGCTGGTAATACCTCATTTTTTTAGACATTAAGAAAAATCTATCAGGTGAGCTAGATTAGTCATTAACATATCTATAAATGAGCATTTGTTAATAGATATAGACTATATTTGTTAAAATATTAACAATGACGTTAAATATAAATTCTGATTTTGTGCGCGAGGGCAAATAACGAATAAAAACAGATCAAAAAATAGAGGGAAATGATGATTTATCAGTGATTAGGCTTATTAATTATAAGGGTTTATTTTAACGTGAAATGGTTAGTAGATGGAATGCAGGGCTACAAGTTAAAATAGCCCTGATTTAAACAGAAGTACTATTAAGATGATACATTTACCAGCATAACCTTGCCGATAACATCACCGGCTTCCATCATTCGATGTGCATCAGCCGCATCTTTCAGATCAAATACTTTACAAATTAATGGACTGACTTTTCCTGATTTCAATAATGGCCAAACGTGTTTTTCCAACTCCCTGGCTATTTCAGCTTTTTCCTCTACACTGCGAGAACGCAATGTAGAACCTGTATGGGTCAGACGTTTTAGCATTAAGGGCATCAGATTAAGATTTTCCGGGTTTCCTTTCATCATACCGATCTGAATAATTCTCCCGAATTTAGCAGCAACCTTATAGTTTTTATTGACATAATCACCACCGATTAAATCAACGACTATATCAACCCCATGATTACCAGTGATTTTCAATACCCGATCAACGAAATCTTCTTTACGGTAATTAATCACAAAGTCGGCACCTAAACTGTGTGCGACTTTAGCTTTCTCATCAGAGCCGACGGTAGTAATGACTTTAGCGCCAAAGGCTTTTGCTAACATAATAGTGATACTGCCTATTCCAGAAGTACCACCATGAATCAGCAAGTTTTCTCCTTGTTTCAACTTACCGGTCTGAAAAACGTTAGCCCAGACGGTAAAAAAGTTTTCTGGCAATGCGGCTGCCTGAACAAAATCCAAGCCATAGATGGGTAAAGCAACGGAATCATGTACCAGGCAATACTCAGCGTAACCGCCTCCGGCAACAAGGGCACAAACTTTATCGCCAAGATTCCAGCGTTCACAACCTTCACCTTTGGCAACCACCTCTCCTGCAATCTCCAAACCCGGTAATGGCGATGCATCAGGTGGTGGTGGATAAGAACCCATTCTCTGAAATATATCAGGCCGATTAACACCTGCCGCAGCTACTTTTACCAACAAATAACCTTTTCCTGGCCGTGGCAGTGGAACTTGGACCAGATGCAATTTCTCCGGTCCTCCGGGTTTGATGATACTGATCGCTGACATATATTGGGGTAACGAATTAATTTGGCTGTGCATATATACCTCTTATTTCTTTTGACGATCCTTTTTATTGGGTTACGTTTAATATGATAAGTGGAGATTTAAACAGGTTTTTCCATTCTGCTAGATAGCTTGGCGTTTTAAGGATCAGTTGTAACTTTGCCCAAGTCAACTAACATTCACCATTTTTGCGATTGAACCATCGGTAGATAATCTTGGTAAATTTCAACTTCCGGTATCCACATCCCCTTCGATTTTTCTTTCAATAGAAAATGAAATTCAAAGGTAGTCAATAAAATTATCGCTAGTTATAGTAAGATAATAATATTTGACCAGCATAATCTAGCTAAATTATCTGGAGGTTAGTATGGCCATACCGGCATATATGTGGTTACAAGATGATGGTGGTGCGGACATTAAGGATCTGTCTCATTTAGAATCCGATGAAATCAGATACGAGAAAATTACGTGGAAATACCTTGATGGTAATATCATTTACTTTGATTCGTGGAAAGAGCGCTAAGAAACGTTACACGCGCCAAAATTTGTACTCCCCGTAACGTCAACTCTACCGTATGCCATCAATGAGTTTGTACCGGGTACTATACTTTGAAACTTTTTCACAAACGATTAAAAATAGAGAAGTATCAAAGTGGTAAAAAGAAAACCGTACTGAGTTAGAAGAATTGAACCGCATCACCGACTAGTATGACTTCTTAGAAAGAGATTGGTGAAAAAGCTTTCCTATCTTACAATTTACTGTAAGGTAATTTTCCGAAATTGCAAAATACCATTGAGGCGCTAATGGAAATATCAGCAAAACAACCCGATGACTGGACAGGGAAATCGAAAAGCGGGTTTGATCAGTCTGAGCTGATCAAAGCACGCATTATCAATCTTGCTGAACACTTTATTAATGTGCTTAAAAACAAAGACTCGGAGAGTATTTCTCTGTTGTTAACTCTACCTGATGATGAATTTTGGGCCGAAGTCAAAGGGCGAGCTAACTATATTGAAATAGTGGAAAATATCACATCGGAAAAGAAAGAACATGAGGAATTTATCGAAAGCAGAAACGCTTTTCTTGCCCATCTTGGGGAATACGGTGGCGTTTATAAGTCCAGTAAGGTTGCTGATATATTAGGAGTGACCCGCCCAACAGTAAATAAATATGGTGAAAATCATAAACTCATTGTATTAAATTGGGGAGTAGAGAATTTATATCCTGTATTCCAGTTTTCGGTAAACAAAAAAACTAGCAATAAGGGATACTTAAAAGGTGTGCCAGAAATACTGGCTAATCTAGGTCCCGTCAGCGGTGTAAAAAAGTGCGGTTTTTTCCTCCATAAAATCAAAACATTGAATCTTGGTATCGATCTGGCTGAATCCTCGACGGTGCTGGATATCCTCAGAAATGGCGCCTCCAATGATGAAATTGCTCAATTGGTAAAACTGGCGAAAATGTTCAGTTCTGTTGATTCTATGTAAACAATTCCAGCATATAACTGAAAAACAGCTATTTTACCCTACTCTCCCTCGGAATATACCAACTGCCCTAAAATGCTTGCATGCTTGCTCTCACAGTACTGCTGTTTGTCCGCCATCGACTAGCAGTGATACGCCGGTTATAAACGATGCAAGATCCGATCCTAACCATACGACTGCATTTCCTACCTCTTCCGGCTCTCCCAATCTTCGGAGAGGCATTCTCTCCCGTAACCCATCAAACATTTTCGCGACTTCCGGCGAGGAAAGAGGAAGTGCGGTATTGATCAGTCCTGGGCATACTGCATTAACACGAATTCCCGACGGTCCGAAAGCATCGGCCAGTGCAGCCACCATCATGTTCACCCCTGCTTTGCTCGTGGAATAGGCGGTTGTAAGTTGGCCTGTCCTAATGGACCCCATACTTGACGTTGCCACAATACTTCCGCGTTTGCCCAGTTTTATCATTTGTTCAGCCGCCGCTTGTGCGCCAAATAAAACGCCATCAAGGTTGACTGTAAGCAGCTTGTGAAAATCATCGGCACTAATCTGTGGACCATCAGTAGCTAATGCAATTCCTGCATTGCAAGCCATCAGATCAACACCGCCGAACGGTGTAGCGACATCGACCAATGCATCCATATTGCTCCGTGAGGTGACATCACACTGGTGGAATATGGCTTTTGTACCAAGCGAATTAAGACGCTGGAGTACCGACGTTCCTCCTTCTCGGGGTTGATCAGTGATGTCACCAATAATTACGGTTGCTGCGCCGTGACGCGCCGCAGCTAAAGCAATACCTGCTCCGATGCCACTTGCGCCGCCAGTGACAATGACAACTTTACCTTCTAGCATACGGTCCATTTTGATGTTCCTCATTGTATTGCGTTATCACAGGCGCTATTTGAGACAGATCATACGGTGACGTTATCAATAATTGCTTAGTGAAACACAGAATATTTATAGAGGGTTATTCCAGGAGTGCTAGTTTAAGACATATCGGTAAAGTAATGTTGATTTTATGAATTATGTCCCATTTTTCCTAAACGCTTAACATATTCGGCTATTTTTGCCCATCCCCCGATAAAGGTTTGGTTATTATGATAAGAAAATATTGCTTACTGCCTTTTTAACCCTATTTTTAATTAGAAATAATCTAATTTACTTCATCAAAATTACGGGGAGTAAAATGTTATTGCATTTGACGCCGAGGTTTTATCTGTGCTAAAGCGGTGTTCAGGTTGATATCATTGATGTGTCCATTCCTGAGCTGGGATTAACCTTGAAAGGCAATTAACGGAATTTTCATAGAGACTGATAAGCGGTTGAATGATTTTACTGTGGTAACACGCTGGACGGTGAATGGTGACATTTCAGTACATAAAATTCACTATCATGTTATTAGTTACATCAATACATTATTGAAACAATAAGGATATAGGTATGATTGAAAAATATATAGAGACTATTTCTGACTCTCAATTCGTAGAGGAAAAACCAAAAGAATCTACTCACTCTGGTTTAATTGATATTTTTATACAGAAGGCTACGGAATATCCTGATCATCCAGCAATAACTACCACAGAATGTACGATAAATTATCGGGAATTAACTCAGAAAGCACAATCACTGGCAGTATATTTATATAAAATTGGCGTACAGCATGAAACGCCTGTAGCAATCTTATTGGAGCCCGGAATTGAGTATATCATTGCCCAAGTTGCTATTTTACTCGCAGGTGGAAGCTGCGTTCCCCTTGATCCTAGTATGCCTGATCAGCGGTTATGTTTTATGCTGCAAGATTTACAAATAAATCTGACATTAACCGATATTCAATCTAAAGAGCGCGCCTTATCGACAAATTTCGTCATTATGGATCAAGATGTGCCGGAAACTTCAGAGTTTGTTTATCTCTCTAATGTTCATAGTAGAAAAAATCATCGGACTCATATTCTTTTCACTTCAGGTACAACGGGAATACCTAAAGCAGTTGAAATTGAAGCTAAAAATATTATTCGCCTCGTAGTCAATCCAACTTATATTGACTTAAGAAATACTGATAGGATCGCCTGCATTGCTAATACTACATTTGATATTTCTTTATTTGAAATATGGGGAGCATTATTAAATGGAGCCTCGATAGTCATTATTCCGAGAAAGACAGTTGTCGAACCTTATCTTTTTAAAGCAACATTAGAACAATTCTCAGTGAGTTTGGTGGTAATTGCAACCGCTTTATTCAATTTAGTTGCTAATAGTTGTCCTCAGGCATTCCGTGGCCTACGTTATCTTATTGTCGGAGGAGAGTCCTTAAATCCTTATATCTTGCGTAAAGTTTTACAGTCATCTCCTCCACAACATTTAATGAACGGTTATGGGCCAACTGAAAGTACCGTCGTTGCTTTAATCTATGAGATCATGCCGGATCAATTGACAGAAGAAGACAATGTGCCAATTGGGAAACCAGTTGATAAAACTGAGATCTATATTTTGGATGACAATCAACAGCTTGTCGCCCCGGGTAAAATAGGCGAAATATGCATTGGCGGAGAGGGATTAGCTCGTGGTTATTGGAATCGCCCGGAAATTAATTCTCAGCGTTTTATGATGGTTGATATTAAAAAGAATAATGAATTTAAAAGAGTATACAGAACAGGTGATTTAGGCTGGCAGCGCCCTGATGGCATTTTTATGTATGCGGGGAGAGTCGATAATCAGATAAAAATACGTGGTCATCGTATCGAACTTGAAGAGATTGAAGCTCAACTGCTAAAAAGCCAACTATTGAAATCAACCGCTGTATCTGTGGTAAAAAAAGAGAATATAGAACCTTATCTCGTTGGGTTTATCGTTCCTAAAGATTCAAAGACCTTTTCGGAACAAACGCTACACCAATGGATTAATCTCTCTCTGCCTGATTATATGGTGCCTCGGCTCACTGTTGTCGAGCATATCCCTCTTACCAATAACGGTAAAATTGATAGATTACGCTTACTGACAGAATATTCAAAGTATCAGGAACAACAGCGGTTATCTCAATCCGATATAAAAATGAGTCAAGAAGAGTCCGTTGTTTTAGATATTTGGCAGAAAACCTTAGACAGGTATGATATTACGCTAGACAGTGATTTCTTCCAGCTAGGAGGGAGTTCATTACAGGCTTCCAGACTCATTATTGAAATCGCGCGCAAGATGCAGTATCACTTGCCAGTTCAGATTTTATATGATGCCCCCACACCGCGAAAATTAGTAAAAAACCTCCAACAAAATAAACAAGAATCCTCGGATTTACTTGCAATTATGCTTAAAGACAGTTTACTTCCTTCAGATATTCAGCCGCTGTCCCAACCACTCCAGCCGTGGTTGACACCAAAAACAGGGAGAGTACTCTTAACCGGCGCCACTGGATTTCTAGGTGTTTTCTTCTTACGTGATCTTTTAGCAAAAGCCGAAATTAATCAGGTTGTTTGCCTGGTACGTGCTCACAATAATGATTCAGCGTTAGCGCGGGTGAAAGATAACCTGAATCAATACGGCCTATGGAAAGAAGAATTCCTTTCTCGATTACACGTTATTGCCAGTGATCTCTCAAAACCTCTGTTGGCTCTGAACCAACAACTTTATGAACAGCTTTCTGTTGAATGTGATGTTATTTTTCATTTGGCGGCACATGTAAATTATATTCAGCCATACTCAGCACATTATTCTGGAAATATTTTAGGAACACTGAATGTACTGCGTTTCTCCGTCAGAAAGAAAGTAAAACCTTTGCACTATGTATCTACAGCGGCTGTTTTTGGCCCTGCTAAATTATTTTCATCTGTCACCAAAATTTATGAAGACGATGACATCATGCCTTATTTGAATGGGCTAAAATATGATTCAGGATATTCACAAAGCCAATGGGTTGCTGAACGGATAATATGGCAAGCCAGAGATAGGGGTATTCCTCTTTCGGTATATCGTCCCGGTTTTATTATGGGTGATAGTTTAACAGGAACCAGTAATCCGAAGGACTTTATTGCCCGATTGGTACAAGGTTGTATAAAGATAGATGCTTATCCATTATTAAATAATCAACGGAAAGAATTTGTTCCAGTCAATTATATCAGTCAAGCTTTGCTTAATATTTCTCAGGATAATAGTGGATTAGGAAAAGCATATCATCTGGCGACGCCTGATAATCAACAATCCATCGATATGATCCAATTTTTTGAATTACTTAATCAATGTGGTTATCCGCTTAAAGGATTGCATTATTCCGAATGGCTGGAGAAGTTGGAAACAGATCCTACTCTGGAAGATAATCCATTAATGCCATTATTACCTATGTTATCCGAAAAGGTTTATGGGGAACTCACCCGATGGGAATTGTATGAAAATATGCCTGTATATGATACAAAAAATACAGAATCGGCATTAAAAGGAAAGCATGAGTTCTATTCCCCTATGAACAATCAACTACTGGAACGTTATATCTCCTATTGGATACAAAATGGTTATCTGCCATAAGGTATCGTTTTTTAACTAAAAAAAACAGAAAGATACATTAAACGCATCTTTCTGTTGTTCTATACGCAATCAGACCTCCGGTTACCGTTAGAAAACGCCGGAGGTCCAATGTTTCACAAATAGCTTATTCTGAGCCTAGCCCGCGACCTGGCAATGTTTGGCATATTGCTCCGCTTGATAAAGGAGCTATTACTGGATATTTGTCATCAGGGGTAATGTAAACTCGTGTTGTCTCGTGTGGTTGCCTAATTCATTCTCAATATGTAGATAATTTAATAATATAGCTGGATAACTTTAAAAATATGATAATTTAAAATCATGAACCTTCATGTTGTAAATGGCATATTTGTCTCCAGCAAACCTGACTTCAATTTCAATTAGATCATCTAAAATGAAATGATGAGAAACTTTTACATTCAAGCCATTTTCATCTAAATTTGCATTGCAATTAAATGGTTTGCCATCTTTTATCTCTGCGAGATATTGATTGTTCTTTTTAATAACATATTGATATGGTGTGTACCAATCACGATCAATAGTGAATTCAAACTGACTTTCACTTAATGACGTTTTATTTATACTTTTCATAAAATAAGCTAATTCGGGAATATACTTTTCCTGTGGAATTTTTATTGTAATCAAATTTTTGTCATCATTTTCCCATATATTTTTCTCTAACGATGGCAGTGTTTTTAATATTTCTAATGTTTTCTCATTAGGTGTAATACCCCATTTATTAAAGAAAGTTGCCAGATTGATATTCGCCAATTGAGATGATGAGATTATAAGTTGTTGTTTTTTATCGCTATTGTTTATTGGTAGTGAATCCATCATTCTATAAACTTGATGGAGCTGAGGATAAAACCCGTTACCAAATGCTAATCTTAACTGCCATAACATTCCTAACTTTATATTAACATCCTGAGTGTCAAAATTCTTTTTCTCCGCAGTTAAATACTCTTTAATCTTCGGGTAATGTTTGTCTAGCTGACTTGCTCTACCATAAATCCCTTCTTGAACAGCTAAAGAGTACAAATTTACTGTAACCTCCATCATTCCTGTTCCATTGCTCCAACTATAAGGAAATTGTTGTCTTTGATGCCCACTTTCATGCCAGATCCCCCATCCATTATTGGTCGTTAATAATCGTTTCAAGGCCGCATCACCATTAAAACCCATATGCCCATGTGTAGAGAACATATAAAAGCGATCTGATTCTACATATAATGATTTATTTGGGTCTGCCTTATAATCTGCTTTCCCGTTTTCTAATACCCCTGATATGCGATCCTGAAAACGAATAAAGTCGTCATAATATTTCATTAATACATTGGGATCAGTAAGATATTTCTTAGCGCTCTGGTATCTTACAACAATTATGGCTCGTTCACTGCTAAGTTGAACGACAGGTGCGTCAGAATACAACCCCATCATATTTTCCCAATCTGTATTACTGGTTTCATTTAGTTTAAATGATGGGACTTGCTGTAATTCTGATTCAACAGTAATCTTTACATAACCATTATTATTATTGTTAGAAAAACAGAGTAAACCTTCATTTCTCGGTCTAAGTTTATTTAACCCTTTGGTTAGCAAATATTTCACAGGTTTATTCAATTCAGGAACGCCAATCGCGGCATTTACAGCACCACGTATTTCTCCTTCAATATTGATAATGAGTTCTTGTCCGGCCGTAATGTAAAACCCTGTACGATTATTTCTTTTTTATTCTCTCTCATTTTATCATTACCTTTTTATTTAGGATGGAAGCATTGAAATAATGCAGATTAACTGCATTACGTCGAATCTATAGAGTAATTTATGATTCATTTGAAATGATATCATTACTAACAAATTGCCCAACATCCATAATAAAATCATCTATCAAGAAATGATTTTATTTCTCCAAGAATATTTTCTAAATAAATTATTTCGGGATATACTTTACCTATTTCATATTTGTGAGTAATAAGGATAGAAATCTATTATTGTTGTCTTACTGATAACAGATTGAATTTACTCATGCTTTATTGACCTCGACCAGTAATGTTTGATGAGAATTTCCGTGTGCAAGCGGAGTTTTACGAGTTGATGTCAACACATTGACACAACCACCCCAATCAACACCATTCTTATCCGGTTGCCACCATGCGCCGGTCAGCATTGCCACCACGCCGGGGATAATACGTTGAGTCACTTCCGCCGGGATCATAGAAATACCTCGGTCATTAAATACCCGAACCAAATCCCCTTGTTTAATTTTGCGTTTCTGCGCATCCAGCGGATTAATCCACAACTTTTGCGTTTGTACTTCCTTTAACCCAGGATTTGAATATTGTGTTGAATTGGAGCGGTTTTTACCTTTCCAGGTAATTAGTTGCAGTGGATATTTTTCAGTTAATTGATCTTCTGGCCCTTCGAATGCTGGCACATAATGTGACAACGCCGGGATTTCTGGATGTTGCATGTCGTACAGGCGTTTAGAAAATATCTCTATTTTTCCTGAAGGCGTTGGGAATGGATGATTTTCTGGGTCACGAATATTTTCTTCAAAAGCGACATAAGGCGGTATTTTGAAAAGATGTTTGTGTGTTTGTTGTAATTCTTCAAAAGTGGGCAAGTTTTCTTTTGGCATAGTCTGACGATTAGATTCCATAATATGGGCTATCCACGCTTTTTCGTCACGGCCTTGGCTGAATTCCTGTTCAACGCCCAGTTTTGCTGCCACTTCGCGTATCCATTCATAATCAGAACGCCGTTCGAATTCAGGTTCGATCAATTTTGATGACAGAATGAAATAACTGCCGGTGCCCCAAGGATAGGCAATATTCCAGCGTTCCATAAAACTGGTTTCCGGTAATAAAATATCGGCATAGCGGGCGCTTGGTGTTAGATAAAGATCACTGGAAACAATGAATTCAATTTTAGATTCATCTGCTAATATTTTTACTGCTTGATTGATATCTGGGTTTTGATTTGCGAGGTAATTACCGGCCAGCGAGAATAGCATGCGGATATTGGTATTCAGCTTATCGGCGCCAACTAAACCGTCTGCCGGGGTGATTTTACTGGCATCATCGGCTGCCTGGACCCAGTTCATCACGGAGATTTTTTCTTTTACCGGGTTTTTACCAAGATCAAGTCCATAGAGGGATTTATTACCTGCGACACCACCGAAACCGGCGGCCCATCCTCCTTTTTTACCCACATTACCGGTTATTGTGGCTAAAATTGTTGAACCACGTGCAACACGCTCACCACAGATATGACGTTGTGGTCCCCATCCCTGAATCAGGGCTGCGGGTTTAGTACTGGCATATTCACGGGCAAGCTGACGAATAATATTCGCCGGCACTTTAGTGATTTTTTCGGCCCATTCCGCTGTTTTCACAATGCCATCTTTAATGCCTGTCAGGTAAGCAACTAGAGATTCATTGGCAGGAACGCCATCCGGCATATTGTCTTCATCAAAACCAATCGTATAACGATCGATAAATTCTTTATCGTGCAGGTTTTCACTGATAATCACATACATCATTGCATCCATTAATGCGTTATCAGTTGTTGGCAGCAAAGGAATCCATTGGTCAGCCAACGAGGAAGCAGAATCAGAATAACGAGGATCGACAACAATAAATTTGGCGCCATTCTTTTTCATCTTCTGGAAATAGTGGTTGGAGTGACCAAAAATAGTTTCAGCCGGATTATGGCCCCAAAGGATCACCAAAGGGGTATTTTCCAAGGTATCCAGCGTGCTACCCGAAGTTGCCACACCGTAGGTATAAGGTGTCGCTGCCGCTGTATTGCCCATACTTACGGAATGGTAAAATTGTAAATGCCCGCCGGTAATATTCAGTAAGCGACGTAACATTTTATCACCTGATGATACACCGCCGATTACTGCGGTATTAACGCTAACATAGCGGCAAGCCGGGCCATATTTTTCAGTAATGTGTTTCAGTTTATCCGCAATAATGGTTGTCGCTTCATCCCAGGAGATTCGCTCAAATTTCCCCTCTCCCCGCTTACCAACTCGTTTCATCGGATATTTTAAACGATCAGGATGATAAACAAATTTGCGATAACCCTTGCCGCGGATGCAAGCTCGCATGATCGGCATTGATTCATCAAGTTCATGATCAGGTCTGGTGGTGATGCGGGTAACAACACCTTCTCGAACATGAGCTCGGATATCGCATCTTCCTCCGCAATCAAATGTGCTACAGGTAGGTACGACTTTTGTTTCTCCCGCATCAATAACATGAATCGGTAGCGAGCCCTGATTTGTTTTCTCTTCGGTGGTTGCCTGGCGGGTAGAAATAAAAGGAATAGATATAAGCGCCGCACTCGCTTGAATAAAACGATGACGGCTGACGGTCAGGTTATCATTCTGTTTACTGGCTTCATGATTGATTTTGCTATATTTCATATTCGCCTCCACATTGCATCTCTTTCGTTGGATGTTATTTTTACCCGTTATCTTTCAAGTTGGCTCTTTGTTGGCTTCACTCACCCCGGTCACCTATGCTCCCGGGGATTCGCTCCCTTGCCTTCGCGATGCATCTTGAAATCCATTGGGTATAGATCACATTTTATTGAAAAGTTTTGCTAAATCTGGTTAACAATTAACAAATTGGTGCTGAAATGAATGTCTTAAAATAACTCATATCATGAGTGAATATTTCAGGATGTATATAAATTTACTATTTAGATTTCATGATATTGATGGAGTAGCGCTAAATATTTTATACTAATACTTAATGATAGTTATACCTCTCGCATGCAAAATAGGGTATTCAATAGAGTCATATAATTTTAACTTAACATCTGAAATAGTCATAAACATTCTGAAGTTTGGTTTGCAAGATTGCATAAAAACCTTAATTATCAAATAACTGGCTTCCCTGAAACAGATACCCCAAAATGAGATCTTCTTGGAGAACAAACGATGAATAAAACATTGAGGAATATATCCTTATTCACAGGCATTATATTTAGCAATCTGGCATTATCTCATGCTGCAATTATTCCGGCAGGTACATTATTGTCAGTTGATCAAGATATCGTTCGCAATAATGGTTCAGAACCTGTGTCTCTTGATGTTCATAAAGTTGAAAATGATGTGGAATTTAATATTGTTCATGATTTTTTCAGTGGATTAGTCAGCGCAGGCAGCGATGGAAAAATCAATCCTGATTTAGCCTTCAGTTGGGAAACCAAAGATAATAAAGTGTGGTTATTTCATCTAAGAAAAGGAATAAAGTGGTCTGATGGCTCCCCTATTACTGCTCATGATGTGGTTTTTAGCTGGCGGCGTTTAGTTGATCCCCAAATTGCGTCTCCGTATGGCAGTTATCTTGGAAACATGCACGTAGTCAATGCTAAAGATATTGTTTCTGGTAAGAAAAAAATCAATGAATTAGGTGTAAAAGCACTGGATAATTTGACTTTGCAAGTGACGTTAGAACAACCGGTATCCTATTTTTTACAGATGCTGGCGTATCCTGTCATGGTACCGATTAGCCAAAAAGCGGTTGAAAAATATGGCGAAAAATGGACTCGTCCCGATGTATTTGTTAGTAGTGGGCCATTTAAGTTGTCCGAATGGATTGTTAATGAGAAAGTTGTCGGCGTCAGGAATTCACAATATTGGGATAATGCCCACACTGTTATTAATAAAGTCACTTATCTTCCAATAGCATCAGAAACAGCAGATATAAATCGTTATTTGGCCGGAGAAATCGATATCACTAAGAATATTCCATCAGTTTTATTTAAATCCTTAAAGACTAAATTAGGTGATCAGGTTCATATTACGCCAGCATTAGGTGTTTATTATTATGATTTTAATAATCAAAAAGCGCCTTTTAATGATGTCAGAGTCAGACAGGCATTAAATCTGGCTTTGGATAAAGAGATCATCGCGAATAAAGTTTTAGGGCAAGGCCAAGAACCCGCTTATAATCATACGCCACCCAATACTGGAGGAATGGATTTAGGGCAACCTGATTATGCATCATGGACACAACAAGTAAGAATTGATAAAGCCAGGAAATTATTAAATGAAGCGGGTTATAATAAAAATAACCCATTGAAATTTAAACTTCTTTATAATACATCAGAAGAGCATAAACGGATTGCTATTGCGGCGACTTCAATGTGGAAAAAAAGTTTGGATGTAGATATTGTTTTGCAGAATCAAGAACGAAAAGCCATGTTGGATGTTATTCGTCAAGGTAATTTTGAGATGGTGAGATATGCTCGGATTGCTGATTATGATAATCCTGCTTCGTTTTTAAATAACTTTGTTACTGATAGTTCTAATAATACATTCTTATATAGCAATCTTGCTTATGATGATTTGATAAATAAAGCTAAAGCAACAAATGAAAGAAAATATTTTCAGCAAGCAGAAGATATTCTGGCAAAAGATGTACCGGCAATTCCTGTTTATTACTATATCGGCGTCAGATTAGTCAAACCTTATATTGGTGGGTATTATATGAGTCCATTGGGTTTTGTGTCGACAAAAGATCTTTATGTTATTAAGAATTAGTAGAATATTATTGTAGTATTTAGATAGATATTACGGTTTTGAACAGTTTGGTTGTTTTAAGCCGTAATATATTGGTGAATTATTATTTAATATAAAATCAGAGTTATGTAAAAGTCAATCATCAATATCAATATAAATATTGATGACGGATTATTTATTCCATTTTGTTATTGGTGATATTGTGTTATCCCTACCTAGCACGATACCGTTCCCATCATTTACTTTTCTACCATCCAAATATCGATAATTTTTTATTTGAATTACTTGCATAGGAATATATCACCATGACTATAAATAAGTATTTTTAAGATAACGGATGTTACCTAAGAAGCATCAATTGCCTATTATATGAGTTATGTCAAATAAATTAGGAAAATCATATCGTTTTATATTATAAAAAATAGTAACAGGCATATTTTAAACAAAACTTCAATAACTTAATATAATTAGATTATTAATCAATTTATGAAATGGATAATTATATTATATTTATCTAGAATTGATATTTAAGTCCTGGGGCTTTATTTGTCGTAGATAAATTATCCTGTAAAATGGAGGACACTATTATGTATAAACAACATAAAGTGAAAGTGATGACTTTAGCCGCTACGATGATTACAGCTTTATCTAATAGCGCATGGGCTCATGGTTATATTGATAGCCCAGGAAGTCGCGCATTCCTTTGTTCTGCACAGGGAAATGAACAAAATACGGATTGTGGGTTGGTCAAGTATGAGCCTCAATCTCTTGAAGCTAAGAAAGGCTTTCCGCAAGCTGGTCCGGAAGATGGCCATATTGCCAGCGCTGGTATTGGTCATTTTGGCGCATTGGATGTTCAAACCGAAGATCGCTGGAAAAAAATTCCTATTACTGCCGGTGATATTGAGTTCCAATGGGAAATTGTGATTCAACACAAAACCGCAAGTTGGGAATATTTTATTACTAAACCTGATTGGAATCCCAATAAACCTTTAACCAGAGAGCAATTTAATAGTACACCTTTCTGCTTTGAGGATTATCAGGAAAAAATGCCGGGCAGCAGAGTTATTAATAAATGTATTTTACCAGAGGGTTATCAAGGCTATCACGTTATACTGGGTGTTTGGACAATATCAGATACCCTAAATGCATTTTACCAAGTGATTGATACAACAATTAGCCCTGCTTGATATTTGGTATATCTTATAAAATAACTATTATCGGGAACAGCGTTATGCTGTTCCTGTTTATCGGATTTCTTGTTCCATCTATTGAACTAAGTTAATTCCGATGTAAACAAAGATGTTTATGAAAATAAAATTAAACCCATGCCTAAAACCTTTGAGCATGGTATCTAGGTTAATCTCTTTCCCTTCACTATTAGATGCTTACGACTTTCACATCCTTTGTTTTGTGACAGTAACGACAAGTTAGTCAATTTTAGTTATATCCGTGCTCAAAGATGCTTGATTTTTCCTGAAATCGGGATCATCCTAAATTAGGTATAAATAAGGTTTCATAATTCCGCCACACATGGTTTTCTTCAACTCATTGTTATACATAGGGTTTTTGGTAGATAAGGTGTAGCGCCATTTTGGAAAGTTATTTATAACATCCCAGCTAATAATAAAAAGGAGGAATTTTTTCAGTATTTAACAATTTAAATCAGTAAATTGACTGCATATCGTATTCTGGGCATTTTAAATAAACTCAAGAGGAAACTGATTATGTGCCAAGCTTGCGTAGGAAAATTACTGGGAACAATAAGCGCTTTGCATCTTAGCAAACCACAAAGACCGATAGATAAAGAAATCTCTGAGACATCTGCCACTGAGGCATCTACGATGATGCCGTGGCCTCCTCCTGACAAAAAAGCGGATATTATCTTCCACGCCGACCTTAAAGGTGGTAGCCGCATCATCACTATGGACGGGAGTTATAATCTATACGAGGCATTAGCGATCGCAGACGGAAAAATTCTGGCCGTTGGGACCTTTCATGATATAGAGAAATTTCAGTCATACAAAACACGGATGGTCTACCTGGAAGGGGGGCGCACGCTTCTCCCTGGTTTTATCGATCCACATCAACATACACTTACAGGTTCGGTAATAAAAAGATTCTTCGTCGATTGTGGCTATAACGACGAGCGCAAGACTAAAGAGGAAGTACTAAACTTCATACAAGAGAAGGCAAAGGCAAATAACGTGCAGAAGAACGATTGGCTATTGTTCTCGATATATGACAATCTTCGTCAGGGCGGTAACCTTACGATGTCGGAATTAGATAGTTGTGCGCCCGATAATCCGGTTTTTGTTTATTATATAAATATGCATACGGCGACAGCTAACCAGAAAGCATTTGACACAGCTAATATTAATAAAGACCCAAAATACTACGACAACAATAACATTTTTACAGATGGTAGTCATTTTGGTACAGAGGGCGATCCAGGAAGCAAAAAATATGACGGGATGATCTATGAGGAGGAGGCAATAGAACTTTTCATTGGCCCCGCGTTAAAGGGGCAATTAACTGAGTTCAGAGTAAAAGAAGCTATCATAGAATGGCTTGACGAAAACGCAAAACTTGGCAATACAACTATTCATGAGGCTGGCGTGGTAGTTCCGCCCAATATTACACTGCCTGATTTGCTCCGTGAGTACGCAGAAGTAGTCGAAGGGGGTAATTGCCGCGCCAGTGTTAGCTTGATGTATGCTGATTGCATGCAATCGGACGAGCTGGATTGTCTGTCTAAAAAATATGGTGTTGGCTCAGCCGCAATGCAGAAATTAGATGCTGCGATGACACTTTATGGGATGAAAATCGTAGGTGATGGCTCAAACCAAGCCAAGACAGCCGCTCAAACAGAGCTATATCTTAACAGTGATCACTCTGGGGAAACTAATTACCACAAAGGAAGACTTATCTCAATGGTCGACAATATTGCAACATACGGTTGGCCAGTTCTTATCCATTGTAATGGTGACAAGACTTTGGATGATGCCTTGGAGGCTATTCAGTTAGGTTATTCTACGCATCCTAGTAATGGTATTAACCGCATTGAGCATTGCACAATTACACGTCCTGATCAGCTTGATACAATGAAAAATCTTGGCGTTCAACCAAGCTTTCTGATGAACCACGTCTACTATTATGGATATGCATATCAAAATGACTTATTCGGGTTAGAACGCGCAAATCGGATGGACCCAACGCAAGAGTGTGTGGATAAAGGTATCCCTTTCTCGCTCCATACAGATGCACCCTGCTCTAACATAGGACCACTTCAATTGATACACACGGCAGTTAACAGAAAATGCGATGTGAATGGTTCTCCAGTCATTGGCCCAGAGCAAAGAATTCATCTGACTGAGGCATTACGTGCAGTTACCATTAACGCAGCTGCTCATATCGGAAGAGCCGAACAAATCGGTTCTTTGGAGGTCGGGAAATTCGCTGATCTGGTTATCCTTGAAAAAAATCCTTACGAGGTTGATTACGACAAGCTCATCAAGATTAAAGTCTGTGAGACCTGGATTGGTGGAAAGAAAACGCAGCCGCATTCTACCTGCTGAACAAAGAAACCGGTTATATTCTAACGTGTTAGATTGGGCACCAGCATATGTGCTGGTGCTCGTGATTATCGGAATTGCATGTGGCTAAAGCCTCATCAATGCTTGCTATATTATTCCTCGCAACAGCATCGTCATTAACGAGGTTTCGGGAGCAACGGAATAATAAACGACGTTAAGTGGTCATTTTAAATAGCTATATACATATACCCAATGGATTTCAAGATGCATCGCGACGGCAAGGGAGCGAATCCCCGGCAGCATAGATAACGATGTGGCCGAGGTGAGTGAGTGCAGCCAAACAGCAATGCGATTACTATTCTCTATTTTACTGCTACGTTATATATTTGCTGGCGCTCGTTTATGTCAGTCACTAAATTTTTACCTTATAAAGGATTATACTTATGTTTTCCCCTTCTAAATCAATCTGTTTTCTGCTGATGTTTATTTCAGCCAGTATCAACGCAATGCCCATTGACAGCGCCCGTTTGGCTACGGTGGTAAAACAGGAAGAACAGACGCTGAATGCCCGCATTGGAGTGGCCGTTATCGATACGGCGTCAGATAAAATGGTCAGCTATCGCGGCAACGAACGCTTTCCGCTGAATAGCACGTTTAAGGCGTTGCTATGCGGCGTACTACTCAGTGAAGTGGACAAGGGCAAGGTAACGCTTACAGACGCCATTCAGTTTAATAAGGCTGAGCTTGTGGAATATTCACCGGTGAGCGAGAAATTTGTCGCGCCCGCTTCGATGAACTGGCAACAACTGTGTAGCGCGGCGGTCAGCTACAGCGATAACACGGCCGCAAATTTGATAGCGAAAAAGGTAGGGGGACCAGTTGCAATGAACCTTTTCTTTTCTGGTTTAGGCGATAACGTCACACATCTTGACCGCTATGAGCCGGAATTAAACAGTGCCATACCCGGCGATAAGCGCGATACCACCACGCCCATAGCTGTCAGCCAGACATTACAGAAATTGACGCTGGGAGAGGTGTTGAAACCATCATCTCGTCAGCAGCTCGAAGAGTGGATGCGTGATGATAAGGTGGCGGATGCATTGCTGCGCTCCGTTTTGCCTGCCGGGTGGAAAATTGCCGATAAAACCGGGGCAGGCGGTTATGGTTCGCGGTCGATTATCAGCATCGTTTGGCCGAAAAATAACAGCCCACTGATCGTCGCTATTTATATTACACAAACTGAAGCGACCATTGCGCAGAGTAATGAGGCTATTGCTCGCATAGGTAAAATGTTGTTTTTGTCAGCGCGATAGTATTCAGGCAGAGGCTTTTCATTGCCTCTGCCATTTTCTCTTAAAGAATTGTGTCCAAGGAGCCCGGGGAAAGCATCAAATACAACACTAGTGGGCGTACAAAGCGTTTTCCCGCTGGGCTGGTAGATCCACACCTTCAAATCAAAGCTCAAAGACCGAATTTTTCTTTAAGTTTATCAAGCTGCTGCTGTTGAAATAACTCAAACTCCGCTCTTGGCTGTTGCAAGCGTATAGAATCTAACATTGGATCTTTGACTTCAGTACGAATGCCGCTCATCTGTTCAAGTACAGCCAATCCACAGAATGGTACATAAGACTCCGCATACCCGCCTTCATGTACAACGACTAGTTTTCCGTCGCATAAACTATCTGCTGCCTGTTGCACTAGCCGGGTCATCTCCCGGAAACTTTCACTATGAAGCTGCATTCTTGCCAAAGGGTCCACTGCATTCGCATCATAGCCACAGGCAACAATAATCAGCTCCGGTTTGAAGCGTTCAAGCGCAGGAAGGACTATCTGTGTCATTGCATAGATATAGCTATGATGTCCGGCTCCAGCAAGTAATGGGATATTCAGGTTATAACCAGTCCCTTCCCCTTCCCCGATATCATTTTCACCGCTGTATCCTGGAGGGAAGCAACCATCCTGATGTAGCGAGATGGTCAAAACATCAGAACGATCCCAATAAATATGCTGAGTGCCATTACCGTGATGAACATCCCAATCAATCACCGCAACTCGTTTTAAATCGAAACGTGCTTTTGCCTGTTCAATTGCCAATGGGATATTGGCTAGAAAACAAAATCCCATTGGCTTATCAGGTAAACAGTGATGACCTGGTGGTCGAGAAAGGCTGTAAGCATTATCAAGCTCACCGTTAAGCACGGCTTCTACCGCAGCACAAGCAAGGCCGGCTGAGAGCTTAGCAATTTCATAGCTTCCCGGTCCCAAAGGGGCTTCTATACCAAGCATTCCTCCACCGTTATCACTGACTTGCTTAAACCGTTTCAGGTATTCCTCCGGATGAATTTTACGTAATGTTTGTTCATCAATAGGCGATGCCGAAGAAAGGTGCAAAGAGTGGCTCAAGCCTGATATATCCATCAAATTTTTCAACCGTCTTTTTGTTTCTGGCGACTCAGCATGTGTCGCTCCAGATGAAGGCTGAACCCAACCTCCGACAGGCAGAGTCACTACATACGCGCCAGTACTATGCCAAAAACAATATTCATCAAAGAAAAACCCCGTCTTTCGTTTCATCACCTTTTCCTTTTACATTAAATTAATTAATCTATCATCAACATAATCAAAACACAAAAACGGATTAATAACGGGTTATGCCGAAGTTTCCCCAAAAGTGACGATCCTAAAAAAGGTTATAGACGGTTGAATTTACTGTTTTTAACTGATGATCAGTCAATATCACACTAACAGTTTCCTCTTTTTTACGTGGTTGGCATTAAATATGACTTGTGAGTTTGATGTTTGCACCTTTTGTTCTATAATTAATAGTATGTTGTAACTAAATGTGTTATTCAAATGAGTAAATATTTATCAATTGAAGATTTAACTAGTTGTTTTCAAAAGCAAGAAAATAAGTTGAAACAATTGTATGAACAATTAAGTAGCTATTTTTTATTAGCCGCTCATGTGTTCGTTTTGCCTGATGTAGAAAAAGGCAATGAACATGATGCTGTAACAGAAATAATTGTTAATGAAATGACAGGTAATGACGCACTAAATTTAGGATTAAGTCATTATCAGAAGCTATTTATATATCACAATAATCAAAACATCAGCAGTAAAGCTGCCGTTCGTCTTCCCGGTGTATTATGTTTTTCAGTGAATCAACAACAATATCACTCAGCCTTACTATTGATTGAAGAAATTAATAAATTAAAGGCAGAACTCGAACATATCGTAACTGTGCAATCAGGGGTGGATAAAGAGCAACGGTTTGAGTTTGTTCACAGTCAGTTACATGGGTTGATAACTTTAAATGCCTACAGAACTATCACTCCCCTTCTCAATCCTGATTCAGTTCGTTTTGGTTGGGCGAATAAAAATATCATCAATAAAGTGACAAAAGACCAAATTCTGCAACGTTTGGAAAAAAGTTATAACGCGGGTCGTGCCGTTCCCCCCTATTCTCGTGAACAATGGGTAGCATTGGTTGGCAAGGAAATCACCGATATAAAAAAATTACCTGATGATGTAGTTTTAAAAATCAAGCGACCGGTGAAAGTACAACCCATTGCACGAGTCTGGTATGCGGAACAACAAAAGCAAGTGCAATATGCTTGTCCCCTGCCAATAATCGCGTTTTATGTTAACTATGGCGATAATCAACCAAAGATAGGTAGACTTGCTAACTATGATGCCAATGCCATAGTGCATCGCTATAAACCCAAAGCCAAACCACTAGAATTAATTATTCCAAGACTACATTTATATCGTGAGATTTTTTGACCCAACATAGTCAATTGTCTATTATAATAATGACAAATGACCAAAGAGGTGCTTATGCGAGTTTTTACACCAAGCCACAAAATCCAGAGTAACCCACTTTGGCGAACAGTTGGTTTCCCATCAAACAGTGGGCCACATTTGAATGCAATATTAAATGAAGGGTTGCCAGTCACTATAGTCGATAAAATACAAAATTGGTCAACATTTGGTAAAGGGGATATTCTGCGGATTGCTGGTATACAAATACGCAACTATTCAAGACGCTGCACAGGTAAAGGTAAATTTACTGCTGATGAAAGTCAGCGTATTGCCCGGTTTATACGTGTCATGGACCATGCAGTAGATTTATTTAACGGTGACAAAGATAAAGCAGCTCAATGGATGAAACGCCCTATCCGGGGTTTAGGATACGTAACTCCTGAATCAATGCTCGACACAGAAAGCGGGGCGCTAGATGTAATGAATCTCATAGGCAGAATTGAGCACGGAATTGTATCGTGATCCTATACCGACTTACCCGTTCAAAATATGTCGAATCCGCATGGAGCGGCACAGGGGCAAAGTTATATGGAGGCCGCTGGCACAATATAGGAAGACCTGCGGTCTATGTAGCCACTTCTATTTCTCTTGCCGTGCTGGAAGTACTTGTTCATGTCGGAGACGATGAACTTCTCACTGATTTTGCTCTGTTAAGTATCGACATCCCTGAAAATCAAATTGATATTTTAAACATTGATACATTACCTCCTGATTGGAATGATCCCGTCCCCTCTGCTTGCACAATGGAAATAGGCAGTGAATGGTTCGAGGTTAGTCATTCTATTGGCCTGATGGTTCCTTCTGCCATCATCCCCTACGAAAATAATGTCATTCTGAATCCTATGGCGAAAAATTTTCATAAGTATATAAGCACGGTTAAGCGCCTGGATTTTGGCATTGATTCCCGTTTATCAAAAGCAAAAAAATAATTTAAAGATCGAGAAACAAAAACCGGAGCACTCGTCTCCGGTCAATTTTTCATGGCTATACCCTATGGATTTCAAGACGCATCGCGACGGCAAGGGAGCGAATCCCCGGGAGCATAGAGAACTATGTGACCGGGGTGAGCGAGTGCAGCCAACAAAGAGGCAACTTGAAAGATGACGGGTATAAATAACAATTACTTCAAGCTGCCAACCATATCTTCAGGACGAACCCACTCATCAAACTCAGCTTCTGTCAGATAACCCAGTTTCATCGCCGATTGTTTCAATGTCAGCCCTTCTTTATGGGCTTTCTTAGCAATTTCCGCGGCTTTGTCATAACCAATATGTGTGTTCAGCGCCGTCACCAGCATCAGAGATTCATTTAGCAACTGAGTAATGCGATCACGGTTAGGCTCAATACCAACAGCGCAATGTTCATTAAAGCTACGCATACCGTCAGCCAACAAGCGAATGGATTGCAGGAAGTTATTAATCACCATTGGGCGGAACACATTCAGCTCAAAATTACCTGATGCACCACCAATATTAATAGCGACATCATTACCCATCACCTGGGCGCAAAGCATCGTCACCGCTTCACACTGAGTTGGGTTAACTTTACCTGGCATGATTGAACTGCCCGGCTCATTTTCTGGAATTGAAATTTCGCCGATACCACAGCGAGGGCCGGAAGCCAACCAACGAACATCGTTTGCGATTTTCATCATGGATGCCGCCAGACCTTTTAATGCCCCATGAGAATGAACCAGCGCATCACAAGTCGCCAGTGCTTCAAATTTATTTGGCGCAGTAACAAACGGATGGCTAGTCAATTCAGCCAGCTTCTTGGCGACACGAACAGCATATTCAGGATGAGTATTTAAACCGGTGCCAACCGCAGTTCCCCCTAGCGCCAGTTCACAAACATGGGAAATACTGTTTTCAATGTGTTTCAGGTTATGCGTTAACATTGCAGCCCAACCAGAAATTTCCTGACCAAGGGTCAATGGCGTCGCATCTTGCAGGTGGGTACGACCAATTTTAACGATATCCTTATAAGCTTCAGCTTTATCAGCCAATGTTTTTTGTAATATTTTCAGCTCAGGGATAAGGTGCTCACGCAACGCGATAACAGCGGCAACATGCATTGCTGTTGGGAAAACATCGTTAGAACTCTGACTTTTATTGACATCATCGTTAGGATGGATAAGGCGCTCATTCCCCCTCACCCCGCCAAGGATCTCGCTACCACGGTTCGCCAACACTTCGTTCATGTTCATGTTACTTTGTGTTCCAGAACCGGTCTGCCAGATAGCAAGCGGAAATTCTGTCGGATGTTTACCTTCCAGCACTTCTTTCGCAGCAGCAATAATTGCTTCGCCACGTTCTTGCGGCAGGAGGCCCAAATCCATATTGACACTGGCCGCAGCCTGTTTGGTTAATGCCAGAGCATGAATCAATGCAACCGGCATTTTCTCCTGCGAAATGCGGAAATGCTCAAGTGAGCGTTGAGTTTGCGCTCCCCACAATTGGTCAGCAGGTACTTCGATAGGCCCCATTGAGTCTTTTTCAATGCGAGTGGCTGCCATTACTATCTCTCCTTAACACACAGAATAATCGAATATGCATAATCGGTCTTTGCAGATAAACTGATTAGCATTCTGTTATCATGCCACATATTAGTTCCTGATTATGCCAACCAAGTCGTATTTATCGTATTGTGGTAGAAAGGAAATAGATTGATTTTTTTAAAAAGAGAGTAACGGCCATGTTGAAGATGATAAATCAGATCCAGCACTATTCATGGGGAAGCAAAACCGCCCTGACGGATATTTATGGTGTTGAAAATCCAGATAATCTACCAATGGCTGAATTATGGATGGGCGCCCATCCTAAAAGCAGTTCACTTGTAGCCAATCCTGAAACCGGGAAACCAATTGCCTTAAATGAATTAATCGCCAGTGATCCGGAAAAATATCTAGGGAAGGAAGTTTCAGATAGATTTCACCGTTTGCCTTTCCTATTTAAGGTATTGTGCGCGGCTCAACCTCTTTCAATTCAGGTTCATCCTGATAAAAAATCCGCAGAAGAGGGTTTTGCTAAAGAAAATATCGCGGGTATTCCGTTAGATTCACCCGAAAGAAATTACAAAGATGATAACCATAAACCTGAACTGGTTTACGCTCTTACCCCTTTCCGAGCAATGAATGGATTCCGTTCATTAAACGAAATCGCGCAATTACTGGAATTTGTTACTGCGGCCCATCCCAAGATTCCATTCTTTATTCAAACACCAAATGAACAAAATCTTGCCTGCTTATTCTCCCAATTGCTTAATATGAGTGGTAAGCAAAAGCAGTTAGCTCTTGGTGTATTAAAATCGGCGTTAAATAGTCGACTCGGTGAACCTTGGGATTCTATCAGGAAAATGACAGCGTTTTACCCTGACGATAATGGCCTGTTTATTCCACTTTTACTTAATGTTATCGAGCTTGAGCCTGGTCAAGCCATGTTTCTATGTGCACGCACGCCTCACGCTTATCTGGAAGGGGTTGCTCTTGAAGTTATGGCAAATTCAGATAATGTCCTACGAGCAGGTTTGACCAACAAATATATTGATATCCCCGAGTTAATGGCAAACCTTGATTTTGTATCAAAACCGATAAACACTTTATTTGCGCTACCCAATCAGGAAAAAACAGCGAAAAATTTCCCTATTCCAGTGGATGATTTTGCATTTTCTATTTACTCTCTATCAAAACAGCCAATTACGCTGGATAACAACTCCGCATCGATTGTTTTTTGTGTTGAAGGTCAAACAGTTATACAATCTGGCGAACACCAATTAAGAATTTTCCCAGGTGAGTCAGTATTTATATCTGCTGCCGAAAAGGCTGTGATTATTCACGGTGAAGGTTTTACCGCCCAGGTTTTTAATTAATAATGCCAATCTGGGCCTAAAACTTATTCACAGGCCGTTAAGCACTGCTTAAATTCTAAGTTTGTGCTAACGGCCGTTTTTATACTAAGAGAGTGCATATTACCTAGCAAAATATGCACTAGAAGGATGGATTTGTATTATGAAAAAATCGTTAGTGGCAGTAGGCATTATTGTTGCCTTGGGAGCAGCCTGGACTGGAGCTTCATGGTATACCGGCAAACAGCTCGAACAACGTCTAGACCAATCAATTTCCCGCGCCAATGCTGAAATGAAAAAAGCATTCCCTGAAACAGGTCTGGTGTTACAGAGTAAAGATTTCCACCGTGGCGTGTTCAGTTCTGATGTCCGTATCATTCTGACCATTAAAGATGGCGTTAAAAACGCAGAAATCAAACCAGGTGAAGAGATTTCAATTAAATCTGTGATTGATCACGGCCCTTTCCCACTGGCGCAAGTGAAGAAATTAACCCTTATTCCTAGTCTGGCTTCCATTCATTCCGAACTGGAAAATAATGAAACGTTAAAACCGCTGTTTGAAATTACTAAAGGAAAATCGCTGCTCACTTCTGATTCACGCGTCAGTTATAGTGGTTCTGTTATTTCTGATGTTGATATCGTCCCCGTCGATTTTGAACAAAATGGCGCTAAGTTCAATTTTTCCGGCGCCAAACTCACTTCCGATCTCAGCCGTGATCTGAAAGAAATATCACTGGCGCTCAAGAGTGACCAGTTAACCATCAATAAAAACAACGAAAATTTCCTTGTCAAAGGTATTGATTTAAACCTGGCTAATAAGAAAGGCAAATTTGATATCTATATTGGCGATCAAAGCATTACAATTCAGGAAATCAGCCTAAAAGGCATCGGCAATGAAGATATGACGCTTTCCGGTGTTAAAATAGATTCAAATATCGGTGAAGATGAAACTAATCTGAAAGGGAAAATCACTTATAGTTTAGATGGCCTTAAACTGAAAAATATCGATTTTGGTTCTGGTAAATTTGAAATTACTGCGGATCGTCTGGATGGTGAAGCCGTGCGTAAGTTTACTCAAGCTTACAATGATGCCACAGCTAAATCGCTCTCTTCCGGCGATCTTTCTTCCGACGCGGCAAATACCGCTATTATTGACGCAGTAGCGTCTAACCTGCCTACTTTGCTGAAAAACAATCCACAATTTGGCATTGATCCAATAACCTGGAAGAATGCCAAAGGGGAAAGCACCATTAATTATCAGGTAAGTTTTAAGAACTTGCCAAAAGATAAAAGCAACTTCTATTCAATGAACACAGAGGAGCTTATCCGCGCTTTAATTCAGAACATGTCTCTGAATGTCACATTACCAAGACCTATGATGATTGAGTTCTCCGCTCAGTCAATGATAATGAATGGCATGGATAAAGCAAAAGCGGCAAAAGATGCTGAACAACAGATAAAACAGTTTGAACAATTGGGGCAACTGTTTAAAATTACCACGGTTGATAAAGATGCCATCAGCATTAAATTTAACTATGCAGATGGTAATGTAGAAATGAATGGTAAGAAAATGTCCTTACATCAATTCATGTCTGAATACGGTTTATCTGACCCTTCTGATGATAGTGAAGCGCCAGAGCAAATAGCGCCAGAAAGTGATACCCACGACAGTGGAAAGGTGAAAGAAGAAGGTACTGAGCAACCTGCACAATAAAACGCATCCATATAATGTTTTGTTAAATTGCCAGTCAATGCATGTGACTGGCATTTTTATATAAATAAGGACCGGAATATGATTGACACAAAACTCCCACTGACAGATTTACACCGCCATCTCGATGGAAATATTCGGCCGGAGACTATCTTAGATCTTGCCAACCAGCATAATATTCAGCTTCCAGCAAATGATCTGGAATCACTCCGCCCTCACGTACAAATTATTGAAAATGAACCGAGCTTGGTAAGATTTTTGCAAAAACTTGATTGGGGAGTGGCGGTACTCGCTGATTTGGACGCTTGTCGTCGTGTTGCTATTGAGAATGTTGAAGATGCCATCAATACTGGGCTCGACTATGCTGAATTACGTTTTTCCCCTTATTACATGGCGATGAACCACAAATTGCCAATTGAAGGGGTTGTTGAGGCGATTATTGATGGTATCCATTCTGCCCGTCAAAATAACGATATCGACATTCGTCTTATCGGCATTTTGAGCAGAACTTTTGGTGAACAAGCCTGTACTCAGGAATTAGCTAGCCTGCTAGCTCACCAACAACATATTACTGCTCTGGATCTCGCGGGTGACGAATTAGGTTTTCCCGGCCATCTTTTTCAATCTCATTTCACCAAAGCCCGTGATGCTGGATGGCACATAACCATCCATGCCGGCGAAGCCGCTGGCGCTGAAAGTATTTGGCAAGCAATTAGGGAATTAGGCGCTACCCGGATTGGTCATGGAGTAAAAGCCATTACCGATCCCGTATTGATAGATTATTTGGTTGAAAACCGTATCGGTATTGAAGCCTGTTTAACCTCAAACCTTCAAACCAGCACCGTTAATTCTTTATTGGACCATCCACTCAAACGATTCCTGGAAAAAGGTATTTTGGCTTCCATTAATACAGATGATCCAGCCGTTGAAGGCATCGACATCCGCCATGAATATGAAGTTGCCGCACCTGCCGCCGGTTTATCTATTGCCCAAATTCGCCAGGCTCAGATAAATGGGCTGGAAACCGCTTTTATCAGTGATGCAGAAAAACAAGCATTACGGGCGAAAGTAGCAAATCGTTAAATACAAATAGTTCAGGAATGGAGATTCCATTCCTGATTATGGTTATAAATAACGTTTCATAATTCTGCTACACATGACCTTATTCAACCCATTGTTATACATATAATTATGGGTGACATAAGATGTAGCGCTATTTTAGAATCTTATTTATATTTGGAATATAAAATACAATAGAATTGGATTCAATTTAAAAGATATATCTACTATTAATATTGTTACAATATGGCGGCGTAATAGGTTTTAGTCGATTTTGGTAGATTTTTTGGTGGTTTTGATCTTATGATTTACCTATCAAAACACATTAGGAATTCTGGAATATGTCCGTATTAGATGGAGTAACAGCAGTAATAATTTGGTTGTTTTTAATTTACGTATTGTATGTCGGTCATTTCTGGTATGTTTCTGCTCCGCTAGGATTATTTTTTATACTCATGGCAATTAAAACGGCTAAAACAGTAAAAATTAAAATTTTATGTACTGGATTAGCGTTGTTTTTCCTAATTGCGCCAATTACTGCATTGCTAAAATACAGGGAAATTTTTTATTTGGCGTAATTTTCTGCAATGAATTAATGTTATCCATGCACCAATGGAAATGTGGCGAGTTACCACTAGATCTGACACAATGTTAATCATATTAAGAATCCTTTTTATTAGTGTTTTTTGAAATTATTAAATCATTTAGTTTAAATATATTCTCTTCTTTTATAAGCCAATCTGTCATTTCATTACTATACTTCTCAGAAATATATTTTTTATTTTCTAAGTTAGTCTTATAGTTTACATCATCATCTTCTGGATGAGACAGATGTACACCTTCTATACCCTCAAATAAATGAAATTCAGAATTAGCTTTGTGAAGCCGGAAACCAAGATCAATATCTTCACCACCCCATGATTTAAAGTGTTCATCAAAACAGCCCACTTTTTCAAAGAGTTCTTTTTCTACACTAAATATTGTTCCCCATAAAAAAACCCAAGGTGCAGGCATGGAGCATAATTTATAGTTGAATCTCGCGTACGAGCTTTGACGAATATCTTTGCCAACATCAAATTCTTTCATCCTTTTAATTGTGCTATCTATATCATCCAGGTCAACTTTTAGATCCCACTTATTTTCAGAGTACAGACCGTATACATTTCCAATCGAAACTGATTGTGGGTTAGAGCTATGGAACCTAATCACTCTCTTAACGAAATAGCTCGGCAAAAGTACGTCAGCATCAACAAAAGCTAGTAGCTCCCCTTTTGCATTTTTAGCTCCAATATTTCTCGCTCGGGCTACACGAAAACCTTCGTCGGGTACATATATATACTTGAGTTTATAGTTGTAAACTCGTTTAGTAACAGCAAGACAAGTCTCATCGCTAGAACCATCATCTACAACTATTACTTCGAAGTCATTAAAGTCCGCACTTTGCTTGTTTAGTAAAGAGAGCAAAGACATTAGACTTTCTTTTTTGTTATAAGAAGGGATGATTATACTTAGAGTCATAAATTTCTTATTCCTTAATCTTACTTTTTATTCCAAGAAAAGAGGCTTTAAAATTATGCATATCTGATAGGGTGTAGTTTCCTTGCAGAGATAAGCAATTATTTAATCTATTTAGGAATTCCTCTATAACTTCATTAATATTGAAATAAGCACCAAACTTTTCAATATATAAATTCATTGAGATTATAAAGCCTTCAATATCGTTCTTATACTTCTCCGCTAAAAAGGTATCAGGACGATGTACAGAATCTCCTTTGAATCTATATTTAAATGGAATGTCTTCTAGTATTTTAATAAATGCTCCATCTGCAACCATATTCATCCAAGTGACATGATCTTCCGAAACTAAAAAGTCTGGAAATGGACATCTAAGCGCCAAGTCAACATTGACTGCCGTGCCTGACGTCGGAAATATGTACCCACAGCACCTAATCATATCTAGGTATTTATTGCTTCCTTCTGGAGTATACCGACTATGCTGAACAGCGACGTCGAACATATCACTCCTAAAGTTTTCGAGAGAAACCGAATTACTATTTCCATCAATTCCGGTAAAGGTTGTACTAATAATTAAGTCTGGTTGATTAATCTGTTCTACAGCACATAACGTTTTCTCTATACGATATGGATGAGCAATATCATCATCGTCCTGAAAAAAAATGATATTAGTACCGTGTTTGTGAGCATACTTAACCCCAATATTTCTTGCTGACGACACCCCACCACTCTTCTCGTTAACTATAAAATGAAATCTATTATCAATTATATCGCTCGGAAAATAGTCTTTTATTCTGACATTCAATCGATCATAGAAACTTGAATTATCATCCACTATTACAACATACCAATCTGGGGTTGACTGAGCATGTATTGAAAATAAGGTTTCAATCAAATAATCATTACCTCGCTTGCTCTTTGCATGATGAGGAATCACAAACCAATTTGACATTTATGTGCAACCTTATTTATTTCTTTTGCAAAATCAACTATCACTAGTAAGCAGTTTTGATTGCTGAGTAGAAAATACAGATATATCAAAAAAAGAACCAGCCTTCTTTGACTTCCACGTTGCCCCATGACTTTGTGAACAATCTTCAATAACTTTTAAACCATAATTACTTGCAATAGCACCAATTTTTTTCACATCTACCATGCTGCAATAAGCATGTACCAAAATAATGGCTTTGGTGTTTTGGGTAATATTCTCTCGTATTGCCTTCTCTGATATTTGTCCGGTTAAAGGATCAATATCAGTCAAAACAGGAATGGCACCTAGATTATACACAACTTGAGCAACTGCAACCCAAGTCATACCTGGTACTATAACTTCATCTCCAGGTAAGATACCTATCGCTTCAAGTGCGATGGACAACGCCGCTGTTCCAGAAGTGCATGGAATGGCGTGTTTAGTACCTATATAGTCTGCCCATTTTCTTGAGAAAAGAGTACTAAAGTGTGGCAATGTCTCAGACTGGCCTGACAATGTCCAACGCGTAGATCTAAGTGCTCCTTCTACATCAGTTAGCAGATCAACATCACACACCGGCCAATTCATCTCAAAAGGTTTCATACATCCTCCTATAACGCCAAATTTAATAGCCTCTTGCTTAACAACCGCTTGTAGGCGCTTATGATATCGCCTTCTCGAATACGTCCATCCAGTAGAAATTGACTAATTGTTTTAATACCATCGGCGGCATCAAAACAGGACAACTCTGTCTCTGTAACCCACTCGCTGTATGTTGCTGTATTGATGTAGTATGAACAAGATTCACTTGTAACTTTTTTGATAGTAGTTACAAACTCTTTTTTTATTGGCCGCAATAACTCGTATAGATTATCACCACGAATTCTTTTCTTAATAATGAAATCGCCGACAACCAGATAGTCCAAGTCTGTAAGTAGAAAGCACTGTATAGCATCATACGCGTCACATACAATTGGCTCCGCATTTACATTGAATGAGGTATTCAACAAAACAGGAACCCCTGTAATTTCTTTAAAATTCTTTATTAGCTGGTAGATATCCTTATTATATTCTCCAACAACTTGAACTCTCGCTGTGTTGTCTATATGTGTTATAGCTGCAAGTTTTTGTTGGTTTTTCTTAACAACTGGGAGATTAAATACCATATATTCCAAGTTCACTTTGCAATCTGGAACTAGGAACCAATCTGAAATTTCATCTACCAACACCATGGGTGCAAATGGACGATAGGATTCTCGTTGCTTAATAATTTGATTAGTTCTATATTTTGATTCAATAGGTCTGGGATCAGCTAGAATACTACGACTACCAAGAGCTCTTGGACCATATTCCATTCTACCTCTAGCCCATCCTATTATCTTGCCATTACTAATTTCATTCGCAAGAAATTGAAACTCATCTTCAGCATTAATAATTTCTATAATATCTTGGTTTCTATCTATTATTTCAAGCGCATATTTACTATTTATATCAGGTCCTAAGTAAACATTCTCGATCTTATTCCCATTAATCCTAGCGTTAGGATACATTGCGCACATGGCAGCACCGACAGCGCTTCCACCATCGTGTGAAGCAGGATGAACAAAAATGTTATCAAACAATTCGCTGAAGGCGAGCTTTCCATTCAATGTACAGTTTAGAGCTACTCCACCACTGAGACATAGGTTTCTCTGACTTAGCTTCTGTGACCAGAAAGATATTATATGGAATGCCATCTTTTCTAGGTACTTTTGTATGGAATGCGCAAAGTTTTGATGATTTTCTGAAATGTATTCATTTTCTCTCCTTGGCAAAATACCTCTATCTAAAAAGTAAGCAGGTATATTTGTATGATTAAATGAAACCTTTCCACCTTCTTCAAAATTTATAAGTTCTTCGAAAAGCTCATCAAATTGATTTTGTTTGCCATAAGAAGCCAATCCCATTACCTTATACTCATCAAATCGTTCATATCCTAGTAAAGATATACAATCGAGGTAATATCTTCCTAGTGATGAAGAAACTGGATATCTATATATACTTCTAACAACCCCATCGATATATGAATAGATTGATGTAGACTCATCTTCCCCATTTCCATCTATTACAATAACTAATGAACTATCGAAGCCAGAATTTTCAGCCGCCATGATAGCATGGGTGTCATGATGACGCACATATTCAATTGGGATATTTCTAACTTCTTCACCAAATTTACGCACAAGTATCTTGTTAATTAAACTTCTAGAAGTTTCAACCTCAAGATTTTTTCTTTCAATATATTGTAAGCCAAGTCCCGTGTCTGTATTTAACTCTTCAAAATAAAATGCAATTTTGTCAACATCAGTTATTTCAACTTGTGCGATTTTTAAGCACTCAACAATGGCATCAATAGGAAACTGATTAGAGTGTTTAATTCTATCCAGACGCTCTTGCTCCACAGCAGCAACAATCTTACCATCTTTGATGATCGCAGCTGAGGCATCATGACCAAACCAATTTGGTATATCCCCAATAACAGGTGTTTCAAATGTTTCGAAACTACCGCTAATCCCTAGAGTTATCATAAGAAGAACCTCCTTATCCTTGATGAAAATAATTCTATATCTAATAACGTCTCATTCATTTTAGTAAGCGGCCTAAATTTACTATTCGTCATTATTGTTTCTATGATATTGATGGACTCCAAAGACCGTTTAATATCAAGTAAAGGTTCTAATTTGTAATTTAGTGAAATGGCTAAATCTAAGACTCCAGTAGCTTGGTCAATAAAGTGGGTATCATCATATCTTCTGTCTATCTTGTGGGGGTGAAGCGTTTTTCTTAGCGAAAAGTGTTCTGGGGGGCGATCGATTTTATCTTCTTTATTCTTTCTTAAAATTATTGGATAATTCACCATCCATAAATCTTCAACTATTATTTCACCTTCATCTCCAATTATCCGAAAACTATGATCCTCACTTTCAACAATGCTAAGCTCAATTTTTGCTCTTCTACTATCACAATATTCCAAAGTGAGATCAATCCAATCAGGGGCAGGTGAATCTGTAACTTCTTTATCCGGGTAGATTAAGGCAGAGCTATAGCTCATGCTATCTGGCGTCCCCATTAAAGCCAAAATTAAATCAATCACATAAGAACCATGTTCAAAGCCACAACCAACTTCGAATTCATTCTTTGCCGGCCAAGGTGCGCCTGAAGGACTAATCCAACTACCAAAGTTCATTTTATGAACTGGTCTCTCATGAATCGCACTCTTAATTAAACATATTTCTCCAATTTCTCTAGAGCTCAATATCTCTAGCACGTATTAAATTAACTCCATTAGTCACCACTAGATCTGACACAACGTTAATTATATTAACAATCCTTTTTGTTAGTGTTTTTTGAAATTATTANNTTCTGGATGAGACAGATGTACACCTTCTATCCCTTCAAATAAATGAAATTTAGAATTAGATTTGTGAAGCCGGAAACCAAGATCAATATCCTCACCACCCCATGATATAAACTGCTCACCAAAACAGCCCACTTTTTCAAAAAGTTCTTTTTCTACGCTAAATATTGTTCCCCATAAAAAAAACCAAGGTGCAGGCATGGAGTATAATTTATAGTTAAATCTGGAGTACGAGCTTTGGCGAATATCTTTATCTACAACTATTACTTCGAAGTCATTAAAATCCGCGCTTTGCTTGTTTAGTAGGGGGCCGCTTGGAAAACGGACCCCCAGTACATCATTCGATGTGCCGTTGATAATCCATAGATTGGTGTAAGACTCTTACAATAGTGATCCCATTTGCCATTAAACGAAAAAAGATAATGTGTGAAGCAACCGGGAATGATTTTAGTCCAGGTCGAACATGGCTGTAATTCCGGGCCAGTTCGGGAGCTTCAGCAAGTGTATGAAAAGCCCAGTCGATATTCTTGATATATTGATACGCTCTTTCCAGGCCAAATTCTTGATAACTGTATTCAAAAATAGCCTCTAAATCCTGCTCAGCTTTAGGCTTTAGAAAAAATGTTTTACTGGACATTGGGTGTTTTATTTTTCATACGTGTAAGGAAAGTATTGAGATCCCACGCTACAACTTCTCCACTGTTATCACCTTCATCAATTAGCTGACGAAGTGCTTCAAGTTTAGACTCAGCTTGTTTTTCCTGTAATAACCGTAATCCCTCCCGAACGACTTCACTATTAGTTTTGTAATAACCTGATTTAACTAGGCTTTCTACAAAACCACGTAATTCTTCGCCGGTATCTACTGTCATTGTACGCGATACCATAGTACACCTCATTCAGATAATTAATTAACATTCCATAGTGTAAGACATATTCTTACACTACGAAAGTTTTGTCCAGATATACATCCAAGCATCTGTCAATTTTAATTTTAAATAGTTGTCTGATTGGATTTTTTAATCTATACCCGTCATCTTTCAAGTTGCCTCTTTGTTGGCTGCACTCACTCACCCCGGTCACATAGTTCTCTATGCTCCCGGGGATTCGCTCCCTTGCCGTCGCGATGCATCTTGAAATCCATTGGGTATATAGTTAATATATATACATTAACTATTAATGTGGTGTATTACGACATAATTAGCATAGGCGAAAAGCAGCTAATGTGGATGCTTGAGCTGATTCGCCTGTAAGAGGTTTTCCGACCATAGCCCCATTTGTTCCTTCGTTCCCTCCCAGCCCTTGCTACGTCTGGCTTTAAGAAGAAGAATTGATTTTAAGTCGGTCTATACGAAAGGGTAACTTACTGAATATAAAGATTTTAATTTTTAATCAAAATTCATGTTATCAATTTAACTATCTTCAGCATAATTTCTCTTTGTATTTTCTATTTTATCTATGCGATTCAATGTATCAATTAGTGTTGTTCTTTTTACGCCAAAATTACGACAAATTGCAGCTTTAGACATCCCACCTTCCAATGCTATAAGGATTGCATCCAATTTTTCACCCGTGATCGCCAAAGGCCGTCCACCTCATTTTTCTCTCCGGTTAGCTGCCTCCAGACCTGCAATAACGCGTCTTTTGTTAATGAGCGTTCGTCATCATTAATATATATTTACAACAATTTCCTATTATAGATTTATATCTATTTCTGTTTTAACCTCTTAGCATAACGTTGCGCCAATACTGCACACACCATCAACTGAATTTGATGAAAAATCATCAACGGCAACAACATTACGCCGACTGTCGCAGCAGGGAATAAAACATTTGCCATTGGCACGCCATTAGCCAGACTCTTTTTCGAACCGCAAAAAACAATCGTGATTTCGTCTTCTTTATTAAAACCCAACCAACGAGCAATATAGGTATTAATCATCAGTACAATCGCCAGCATAATGCAGCAAATAACCCCAATCATCAGTAGCGAATAACCATCAATCTTGTGCCAAATGCCTTCTACAACCGCCTCGCTAAAAGCCACATAAACCACCAAAAGAATTGATGACCGGTCAGTCATATTAACCAGTTTTTTATGTTTCTCTACCCAACCGGCAATTAATGGCCGTGACAGATGCCCGATAATAAAAGGAACCATCAATTGAAGAATTATGGATTTTATTGCCTCTAACGTATCAGGGCTACCCTCTCCCTGGATATGAATCATCAATCCAACTAATATTGGCGATAAAAATACGCCCAAAATACTGGATGCCGAAGCACTACAAATAGCAGCGGCAACATTACCACCAGCAACTGAGGTAAAAGCAATAGCTGACTGAACCGTAGCCGGTAACGCACAAAGATAAAGGAATCCCCAATAAACTGTTGGCGTCATGATTTCGGGCACTAGCAAATTCAACCCTAATCCAATAATCGGGAATAAGACAAAGGTACTGAGAAAGACCACCAAATGAAGTCGCCAATGTCCTATGCCGGCAATAATAGCTTGACGAGATAATTTGGCGCCATGCATAAAGAACAGCAGAGCAATAGCCGCTGTGGTTAATCGTTGAAATCCTACTTTTACTTCACCTTCACAAGGAAAGAATGTCGCAATAACAACTACCGTCACTAATACCATCAAAAAAGGATCTATTTTTAATCTTTGCCACCAAGTCATTTATCATTTTCCTTGCTTCGCAAATAATTAGCCCGGCAAACCAGGCTAATCAATAAATAGCTTAAATTGCTACTGTACGTTGTTGTTCTGCCGATTGAATACCGGCTTCAATTAATTTCATGATTTGAATTGCTTCATCTGCCGTCACTGGATTAGGTTTACCTAACGTAATCGCATCACGGATAGCAGCATAATAAGCAGAATAATTACCAGGCAAAGTCGGTACATGTTCAGTCACTAACTCCTCTCCACGTGACAGCGTCACAATACCATCACGAATATCATATCCCCAATCGGCATGCGGGGGCCTTTCCCCTGCTTTCAATCGCTCTTCCTGAGGATCAAGACCATATTTCACGTAACTGCCTTCCATACCATGCAACGTATAAACGGCAGATTCAGCCGCCGCCACTGTTGTTGCATGAAGAACCACTTTGATATCCGGATAATTCAACAACACGTGGAAATAATCTACCGCTTCCGCGTGTGGGCGGATCATCCCCAAATCAGCCGTAATAGATTGCGGTTTACCAAACAGTTGAACCGCTTGATCGAGTAAATGAGGGCCTAAATCATACCAAACCCCACTTCCTTGTCCCGCCGCTTCACGCCATCTTTGACGTATAACCGGACGATAACGATCAAAATGGGCGGCAAAATATTTTAATTTGCCCAGACGATTCTCTTTAATTAACGATTTTATGGTCAAAAAACCAGAATCCCAACGGCGGTTATGAAATACAGAAAGTAATAAATCCGCCTTTTCTGCCTGCTCTTTTAAAGATTCAGCTTGTTCAACTGTGATGGTAAATGGTTTATCCACCACAACATGCTTACCCGCTGCCAATGCCTTCTGCGCCAAAGGATAATGCGTATCGTTAGGTGTCGGAATAACGATTAAATCAATGCCGGGATCATTAAAAAGATCCTCAGGGCAGGATACCACCGGAATATTTGGCCAATCTGATTTCACTTTCTCCGCATCACTACTGGAAATAGCGGCCAATTTAACACCAGCAGCGCCAGCAATTAATGGCGCATGGAACGTTTTACTCGCATAACCATACCCCACCAATCCAACCTTCAACAGCTCACGCATAACAGCCCCTCAAACTCATTAATAATATGCAGCAATTTCAGCATCCGTAAAAAATATCATTGGTGATGACCGTTGCGCAAATTATCTCTGAATCCAGTTTTGAAGATCTTTCAATCAATCTATTTCCTAACCCATCAGAATCGCCTATTATTCTTTTTTCATATAGCTTCAAATGGAATGATTTATGTATCAAACCAATGATTACTACCGAATTAATGGTTGGGTTCTAGCTCCGGCGGCTTATCTGATTATGACCTTTCTCAGTGCAAGTGTAATGCTCGCCTTATATATCATGGCATTTTTTAGTCAAAACAATACACTGAGTGCCGGGAATAATCACTTTACTTTAATGTGGTTTCTTTCTGTCGCCATTACTGCGGTAATGTGGTGTTTCACCCTATGGGTATTGAAACTGCTTTTCACTCGATCAAAAAAATTCCCGCAAGCTTTTATTATTTGGCTTATTATTACCGTATTAATTGCATTGAAAACTTTCGCTTTCTCCCCTATTCCTGATCAAATGGCTTTACGTGCATTAGCATGGCCACTATTGGCAGCCGCTATTTTTGTCCCCTACATTAAACGCTCTCATCGAGTCAAAATGACTTTCACACAAGATCGATAACCTCAACTTTCTTTGGTTGTTATCATAACAATAGATTGCCCCTGGTAAGACAAGGGCATACTTATAATTTAATAAAAAGTCAACAAACCCATTTTCAGGCACAGCAATGACTGACTATTTTCTTTTATTTGTTGGAACCGTATTGGTTAACAATTTCGTCTTGGTGAAATTCCTCGGCTTATGCCCTTTTATGGGCGTCTCTAAAAAGCTGGAAACTGCTATCGGGATGGGATTTGCGACAACATTCGTTATGACACTGGCTTCTGTATGTTCATGGCTGGTGAATATCCTTATTTTGTTACCACTGGATTTAATCTATTTGCGTACTCTGAGCTTTATTCTTGTCATTGCAGTCGTAGTGCAATTCACCGAGCTTGTTGTACGCAAAACCAGCCCGACGTTATACCGGTTATTGGGTATTTTCCTGCCGTTGATTACGACTAACTGTGCTGTACTCGGTGTGGCGCTCCTGAATATCAATCAATCACACGATTTTTTACAATCCGCTATCTATGGTTTCGGTGCCGCCGCCGGTTTCTCCCTTGTTATGGTACTGTTTGCCGCTATTCGTGAACGTCTGGCTGTTGCTGATGTACCCGCCCCTTTCAAGGGGTCATCTATTGGTCTTATCACTGCGGGTTTAATGTCCTTGGCTTTCATGGGTTTTAGTGGTTTGGTGAAGTTCTGATGACATCATTATGGATTGCTATTGGCGCACTCAGTGCGCTAGGGTTAATTTTTGGGTTAATCCTGGGGTTTGCTGCCCGCCGTTTTCAGGTGGAAGAGGACCCCATTGTTGAAAACATTGATGATATTTTGCCGCAAAGCCAGTGTGGGCAATGTGGTTACCCTGGCTGTCGCCCTTATGCTGAAGCCATAGCGAATAATGGTGAGATGATTAACAAATGCGCACCCGGCGGCGAGCAAGCCATGCTGAAAATTTCAGAGCTGCTCGGTGTCGATCCGCAACCATTAGATGGTGATGCAAGCATACAAAACCCTGCTCGCAAAGTGGCATTTATTGATGAAGAGAATTGCATTGGCTGCACCAAATGTATTCAAGCCTGTCCGGTAGACGCTATTGTCGGTGCTACCCGAGCCATGCACACCGTGGTTGAAGATTTATGCACCGGTTGCGACCTGTGCGTTGCGCCTTGTCCGACAGACTGTATTACGATGATCCCTGTAGTCACAACCACTGCTAATTGGAAATGGGATTTAAAAGCTATTCCAGTCAAAAATATTCCTGTTCAGCCATCGTACTCCCTTTCCGCCAACAGTATCCCGGTTAAAAATATTGAGGCTGAACATCATGTTTAATCTATTCAATCTACTCAATAAAAACAAAATTTGGGATTTTGCCGGTGGTATTCATCCACCTGAAATGAAGCTGCAATCCAGCCAAGCGCCTTTACGCATTGCGCCGCTACCGGAAGAGTTAATCATCCCATTGCAACAACATTTGGGTATGGAAGGCGAGTTGCTGGTTAAAGTGGGTGATAAGGTGCTTAAAGGCCAACCTTTAACATTTGGCACTGGTCGTACTGTACCGGTTCATGCATCGACTTCCGGCACCATCATTGCTATTGAACCGTGTATTACCGCGCATCCATCCGGGTTGAAAGAGTTATGTGTTCGTTTACACCCGGATGGTGCAGATAAATGGTGTGAACGCATTCAGACACCCGATTATCAATCACTTGATGCAAATACAATTCTTAACCGAATCCATCAGGCAGGCATCGCAGGCTTAGGTGGAGCCGGTTTTCCTACCGCCGCCAAACTACAAAGCGGCCGTCATGGTCTTAAGACGCTGATCATTAACGCGGCAGAATGCGAACCTTATATTACCGCGGATGACCGCCTGATGCAGGAACATGCTGGCGAACTTATTGAGGGCATTCGTATTCTGGAACATCTGCTTAAACCAGAGCAGATCCTGATTGGTATCGAAGATAATAAGCCAGAAGCGATAAAAGCGCTTAAAACCGCGCTAAAAGGCGATAAATCGATTATCGTCCGGGTTATTCCAACCAAATATCCTTCCGGCGGCGCCAAACAACTGACCAAGATCCTGACAGGTAAAGAGGTCCCCTCCGGCGGCCGTTCCTCTTCTATCGGAGTGCTGATGCAAAACGTGGGGACAGTCGTTGCAATCAAACGCGCCATTATTGATGGAGAACCTTTGATTGAGCGAATCGTTACGCTTACTGGCGAGGCAGTCGCCTCACCGGGTAACTTCTTGGCGCGGCTCGGTACTCCGGTACAATTTCTTCTCCAGTTAGCCGGGTTTGAACCACAATCAGAACAGATGGTCATTATGGGGGGCCCTTTAATGGGATTCACTCTACCTGACCTCAACGTACCCATCGTTAAAATAAGTAACTGTATTCTGGCGCCATCTCATCAGGAAATGGATTCAAACATAGCGGAAGAGGCTTGTATCCGTTGTGGATTATGTGTGGAAGCCTGCCCTGCCCGTTTATTGCCGCAACAACTTTATTGGTTCAGTCGTGGTCAAGAACACGAAAAAGCCAGAGATCATAATCTGTTTGACTGTATTGAATGCGGCGCCTGTGCTTATGTCTGCCCAAGCAATATTCCTCTGGTGCAATATTATCGCCAGGAAAAAGCTGAAATTCGGGCTTTGGATCAGGAAAACCGCCGTTCAACCGAAGCCAAAATTCGTTTCGAAGCTAAACAGGCTCGTATGGAGCGGGAAAAACTGGCCCGTGAGGAACGACACAAAAAATCGGCTGTTCAAGTTGATGATAAAGATAAAAGCGCTGTACAAAATGCGCTTTCCCGCGTGAAAGAAAAACAGGCTAACGCTGGTAAAGTCGTCACTATAGAACCGGGACAAGTACCCGATAATTCCGCAGTAATAGCTGCTCGTCAGGCAAGAAAAGAGCAGCTTCGCGCTCGTCAGGCAGAAAAACAGGCGGCTGAAAATATTAATACTGCGCCATCTGAACCAACAAGTGCGGAAGATCCACGCAAAGCCGCATTAGCAGCAGCAATTGCCAGAGCTAAAGCGAAGAAAGCAGCTCAAAATCAGGAAGTAGCACCGTCACTAGAAACGAGAGAACCAGAAACTACTACTAGTGAAAAACAAGATCCTCGTAAAGATGCCGTCGCCGCTGCCATTGCCCGCGTTAAAGCCAAAAAAGCTCAGACACAGCAATTAACTGAAACTCCGGCAGCAACACCGTCAGCGGAAGAAACCGATCCGCGTAAAGCCGCCGTTGCCGCTGCCATTGCTCGCGTTAAAGCCAAAAAATCCCAGACACAGCAATTAACTGAAACTCCGGCAGCAACACCGCCAGCGGAAGAAGCCGATCCGCGCAAAACCGCCGTCGCCGCTGCTATTGCTCGCGTTAAAGCCAAACAAGCCCAAGCACAGCAATTAACTGAAACTCCGGCAGCAACACCGCTAGCGGAAGAAACCGATCCGCGTAAAGCCGCGATTGCTGCTGCCATTGCCAGGGTTAAGGCCAAAAAAGACGCTCAGGAACAACAGAAAATTTCAATAGAATAGTGATTGTTATAAATGAAATTCAGACCCGTTCAGACTGACAATAAAAAACTAAAAGTCGCAAGTTCGCCTTTTACACACAATCAGCAAAGTACCAGCCGCATCATGCTGTGGGTTGTGCTGGCAGCGATACCCGGTATTGCAGTACAAACTTACTTCTTTAGTTACGGTACCTTGTTCCAGATCCTGCTTGCAGTGATGACCGCCCTGCTTGCAGAATCATTTGCCCTATCTTTGCGTAAACAGGCAATTATGCCTCGTTTGCAGGATAATTCTGCATTACTGACAGGTTTACTTTTAGGGATCAGCCTTCCTCCGCTGGCTCCCTGGTGGCTAATTGTATTGGGGACTGCCTTTGCAGTAGTTATTGCCAAACACTTATATGGCGGTCTTGGTCAAAACCCATTCAATCCGGCAATGGTGGGTTATGTCGTACTGCTAATATCATTCCCAGTACAAATGACCAGTTGGCTGCCGCCTATAGATTTACTGGCAGCACAAATTACCCCACTAGACTGCCTGATGGTGATTTTCACCAGCCATACCCCCGATGGAACAACATTACAGCAATTGCAACAAGGCTTTGACGGGATTAGCCAGGCCACACCGCTGGATAGTTTCAAAACCGGTTTATTGACTCACAATATTGATGACGTTCTTCGCCAACCCATATTACAAGGATCTCTGGCTGGCATTGGCTGGCAATGGGTCAACATTGCTTATCTTGTTGGCGGGCTTATTCTGCTGAACAGAAAAGTGATAACCTGGCAAATTCCTGTGGCATTTATCCTGGCATTAGGTTTATGTGCACTCACAAGCTGGCTGATTGATCCATCTCGTTATTCGCCGCCATTATTACAACTGTTCTCCGGTGCAACCATGTTAGGCGCATTCTTTATTGCAACCGATCCAGTCAGTGCTTCCACGACACCTAAAGGTCGTTTGGTTTTTGGCGCCATGATTGGCTTGTTAGTCTGGGTGATCCGTGTTTATGGTGGTTATCCTGATGCCATAGCCTTTGCGGTCTTATTGGCGAATATCACCGTGCCGCTTATTGACCATTACACCCAACCCCGCGTTTACGGGCATAAATAAGGAGCCGTTATGTTAGAAACCATGCGACGTCACGGCATCACGTTAGCCATTTTTGCGGCCATTACCACCGGGCTGACGGCTATCGTGAATTCACTCACCAAAAGTACTATCGCAGAACAGGCCGCATTACAGCACAAATCGCTGCTCGATCAGGTTATTCCGCCTGCCCTGTACGACAACGATATACAAAGCGAATGCTATCTAGTCAATGCTGATGCTCTGGGCAATAATTTTCCTCATCGTCTCTATCTGGCCCGTAAAAATGGTCAGCCCGTAGCGGCAGCGTTGGAAAGTACGGCGCCGGATGGTTATTCCGGCGCCATTCAATTACTGGTTGGAGCAGATTTCTCAGGAAAAGTGCTCGGTGTACGGGTTACAGAACATCATGAAACCCCAGGACTGGGGGACAAAATTGAAACCCGGATTTCAGGCTGGATTAATGTATTCTCAGGGAAAACCATCACATCCAATCATGACCAGCACTGGGCGGTGAAAAAAGATGGCGGTGAGTTTGATCAATTTACCGGCGCCACTATTACCCCACGCGCCGTGGTAAACTCCGTCAAACGGACCGCGCTTTATTTGCAAACCCTACCTGAACATCTCTCTTCTCTAGAATCTTGTGGAGAAAAATCATGAGTGAAACCAAAAATTTATTTATCCAAGGGCTATGGAAAAATAACTCCGCTTTAGTACAACTGCTAGGATTGTGCCCACTGTTAGCGGTATCTTCCACTGCAACCAACGCCCTCGGCTTAGGGTTGGCAACGACACTGGTTCTAGTCTGTACCAACATTGCAGTTTCCAGCTTGCGTCGTTGGGTACCCAATGAGATCCGTATTCCAATTTATGTTATGATCATCGCTTCGGTTGTAAGTGCTGTCCAGATGTTGATTAACGCCTATGCTTTTGGCCTATATGAATCATTGGGGATTTTCATTCCACTGATTGTGACTAACTGTATTGTTATCGGTCGTGCTGAAGCCTACGCCGCGAAAAACCCGATCATGCCCTCTGCGATTGATGGCTTAGCTATGGGATTAGGAGCCACTTTTGCCCTGTTTGTTCTCGGTGCGATTAGAGAAGTTCTCGGTAATGGAACCCTCTTTGATGGCGCGGATTTACTTCTGGGTAATTGGGCTAAAGTATTACGAATAGAGATTGTTCATATGGATTCCCCTTTCCTGTTAGCGATCTTACCACCCGGCGCTTTTATCGGTTTGGGATTAATGCTGGCAGCGAAATATCTTATTGACGAAAAAATGAAAACCAGAGCAATAAAAGAAAAAAACGGTGCAATAACAATGTCACCAGGATCAGAGAGCTCCATTTGATATGAACAAACAGAAACGTATCGAAATTCTAACGCGTTTACGGGATAACAACCCAAAGCCAACAACTGAATTAGTTTTCACAACACCATTTGAGTTACTTATTTCAGTACTGCTTTCAGCGCAAGCAACAGATGTGAGTGTTAATAAAGCCACAGCGAAACTCTATCCGATTGCTAATACCCCGAAGGCAATACTTGACCTTGGTGTAGATGGGTTGAAAGAGTATATAAAAACTATCGGTCTTTATAACACCAAAGCGGAAAACACAATTAAAACCTGCCGAATATTGCTAGAAAAACATGCTGGCGAGGTTCCCGAAGATCGCGCTGCATTGGAAGCATTGCCAGGTGTCGGCCGCAAGACAGCCAATGTGGTGTTAAACACCGCTTTCGGCTGGCCGACTATTGCGGTCGATACTCATATTTTTCGCGTTTGCAACCGTACTCAATTCGCGCCCGGTAAAAATGTCGATGAAGTCGAAAATAAATTACTGCAAGTCGTCCCGGCCGAATTTAAAGTCGATTGTCATCATTGGCTTATTTTACACGGTCGTTATACTTGCATAGCCCGTAAACCTCGTTGTGGTTCTTGTATTATTGAAGATCTATGCGAATTTAAAGAAAAAATTTACCCTGAGTAACTATTGTAATTTTCAATGCAATTTCCATATTGTTTTATGCTATTTTGCAGATGTGGCTTGCTCGACATCGCCAATTCGCGTAAAACTGTTATTCCAAAAACTATCTGATAATAACCCTCAACTTTCTCCGCGGATATTATGTTTCAAAACAACCCGCTGCTTGCACAGCTAAAACAGCAACTTCATTCCCAAACACTTCGAGTAGAAGGTTTGGTCAAAGGTACCGAAAAAGGATTCGGATTCTTAGAAGTCGATGGGCAAAAAAGTTATTTCATTCCTCCTCCACACATGAAAAAAGTTATGCATGGCGATCGAGTAACTGCCGCTATTCATACTGACAAAGAAAGAGAAATCGCCGAACCAGAAACCTTGATTGAACCATTTCTAAATCGTTTCGTCGGCCGTATCCAGAAAAAAGAAAATGATAACCGTTTATGGATCGTTCCTGATCACCCACTGCTAAGAGATGCTATCCCTTGCCGGCCAGCCAATCAGGTTACTCATCCATTTCAGCATGGCGATTGGGCCGTCGCTGAAATGCGCCATCACCCATTGAAAGGCAGTCGTGGGTTTCATGCGGAAATTACCGGCTATATCACTGAAAGCAACGATCACTACGCTCCTTGGTGGGTAACACTTTCTCGTCATAATCTGGAACGTGATGCTCCCGCTATGACTGCCGATTGCCAGATGAACGATGGCGATCTTGAGCGCATTGACTTAACGTCACTGGATTTTGTTACTATCGACAGTGCAACCACGGAAGATATGGACGATGCTTTACATATCGCTAAGCAAGATGATGGCAGCCTGAAACTCAGTATCGCCATCGCTGATCCAACCGCTTATATTGCGGCTGACAGCGAACTGGACCAAATCGCCCACCAACGCGCTTTCACTAACTACCTACCCGGTTTTAACATCCCCATGTTGCCGCGCGACCTGTCAGAGAATTTATGCTCTCTGCGCCCTAACGCCCGCCGCCCAGCATTGGTTTGTCAGGTTTCGATTCTGGAAGATGGTCAACTGGGCGATGATATTGCGTTTTTCTCTACCTGGGTTGAATCAAAAGCTAAATTGGTTTACGACGAAGTTTCTGACTGGCTGGAAGAAACAGGAATTTGGGAACCTGCCTCTGAAGCGATTAAGACCCAAATCACTCTCCTGAAAGAAATGAGTGATCGCCGTAACCAATGGCGCCACCAAAATGCGCTTATTTTCAAAGATCGCCCTGATTATCGCTTCATCCTTGATGATAATGGTTACGTACTGGATATCGTGGTGGAACAACGCCGTACAGCCAACCGTATTGTTGAAGAAGCAATGATCACTTCCAACCTGTGCGCCGCAAAAATACTACGCGATAAGCTAGGTTTTGGTATTTACAATGTCCATATGGGCTTTGAGCCGCTGCAAATTGAACAAGTGGTTGAATTACTGCAAGAAAATGGTATCGATGCCAACACAGAAGAATTGTTGACCTTAAACGGCTTCTGCAAATTACGCCGTGAATTGGATAAACAACCCACCCAATTCCTTGATAGTCGTATTCGTCGTTTTCAGACTTTCGCAGAAATTAAACCTGAACCAGGTCCTCATTTTGGTCTCGGTTTTGATGCTTACGCCACCTGGACATCACCGATCCGTAAATATAGCGACATGATTAACCATCGTTTACTGAAAGCGATTATTCAAAAAACGGGCGTGGAACAACCCTCAGAAGAAACCTGTTTGCAACTGGCTGAACGTCGCAGATTGAATCGTATGGCCGAACGTGATGTAGGAGATTGGCTGTATGCACGCTTCCTGCAACCACATGCAGGAACCGAGCAACGATTTACCGCAGAAATCATTGACATTACCCGTGGTGGTTTACGTGTCCGGCTGGTCGATAACGGTGCGGTGGCCTTTATACCGGCGCCATTCCTACATGCCGTGCGTGATGAACTGCAATGTAGCCAAGAGACCGGCACTGTGATTATCAAAGGTGAAGTCGCTTACCAATTGAACGACATTATTGATGTTCGTATTGAGGAAGTCAGAATGGAAACTCGTAATATTGTCGCCCGCCCTGCGGCCTGATCTTTCCCATTACACCTTTCTGCGTCAAACTACAGCTCAATCGCTGTAGTTTGATATTAAAAATTTGCAATCAAGGCGAATGATTACATTAACCTCAGCTTCGTTTAAAAATAGCGATATCACAATCCCGTCAATTCAAGCTCGGTTTTTTAGGTTGGAATGTATACCCGACATCTTTCAAGTTGCCTCTTTGTTGGCTGCACTCACTCACCCCGGTCACATCGTTATCTATGCTCCCGGGGATTCTTTCCTTTCAATTCCTTACCAACTGGAGCACCAAAATCCATTTTTTCATGAATATTTTCGGGTGTAATTCCAGCTAATAGTGCGTCAAGAGAATACGCTTTCGCTTTGACCGGAATAATGATAATTCGACCATCTTCAACAGCAATATCAACCGTATCATCAACATTTAGTGAAGCAGCTTGCATAATAGCGACCGGAAGACGTACAGAAGGGCTATTTCCCCATTTTTTCACGACGACTTGTACCATATTTAAATCCTCATAGTATCAACAATGAAGATACTCTGTCAGTGTTCATTTTAAGTATTAACTTTGTTGATACTGCACTTGCGAACCCTATCGGGGAGTGGGCAAAAAATAACCAATTTCATTTGCAGTTATTGTAAGCCCGTTACGATGAAATGCGAGCCGAAAAAGATAAATGCAAGCTCATTTACAGTTAATGTGAGCCGGAGGGCATTTTCATTTGCAATTAACTGTTGATGCCAGAGAGGGATAAATTGTTGGCAAAAATCATCGACACAGCAGTAAAGTTCTTCTAAATTAGGCATGCCTGAGGATCTCCACAATTTTGTTTTCTTTGACAAAAACTTTGATCGTGCCTCAGGCACTGAGTTCCCTTCTTAAGCAAACCTCAGGTTACATTACCTTCTATTTCTGCGCGAGGCGTCACTATATCGAACCAGAATGGGAAATTGTCCAACAGACCGATAAATTCATCAAACTTAGCTCGGTCTCCCGTAATCTTCACATTCTGTTTTTGCACCTCACTGTCAAATTCATCTTCCCCCAACTGAATTTTCTCCAGAACAGCTTTCGTCAGTGTCAAGGTAACATCGGCCTGTACCGCCTGCTTCTCAGTATAATTCAGCACACCATTTTCTACCGTCAGCGTGTAATGCTTATTGAGATCAGTGAAATTAACATTCATCACTAACTTCTTACCGGCAGCTTTAGGCCCGTTTAACCGTACCGCCAAATAATCAAATAACATTTCCGGCGACATAGCACGAATAGTATCCGGGCTGGCAATATTCAAGTTATCGGATTTTGGTACGCCATAACGCAGTTCCGCAGCGCCCTGCAAATAAGCCGACCGCCAGGAATTCGATTCAGACTGGTAACCTAACTGTTCATAGGCTTTAGCTAACAATTTTTTTCCTGCCACACTATCAGGATTAGCAAAAACAACATGTTTGAGCACTTGCGCCACCCAACGATATTCCCCTTTATTAAAATCAGCTTGGGCGCGTTTTATCACCGCTGCCTCGCCCCCCATATATTCCACATATTTAATCGCAGAAGGTTGAGGCGGCAGGTTATTTAAATCAGAGGGGTTGCCGCTGTACCACCCCATATAGAATTGATAAACCGCGCGGGCATTATGACGCAACGCGCCATGATAACCACGATTTGGAAAATAACTCGCCAGCTCTGATGGCAAGTTTATCATCTCGGAAATCTCCTCACCGGTGTAACCTTTATTCATCAGATTCACCGTCTGGTCGTGGATATATTTGTACAAATCACGTTGTTTTTTAAAGTAATCCACCACCCGCTCTTTGCCCCACATTGGCCAGTTATGGCTCTGGAATTTCACTTCAACCTGATCGCCGTACAAATCGATGGTCTGATTAATATATTTTGACCAAGCTAAAGCATTACGCACCTGAGCTCCACGCAGCGATAAAATATTGTGCATGGAATTAGTCGTATTTTCTGACATCCACATTGCCTTCCATTGCGGAAACCAAGTATTCATTTCTGAAGGAGCTTCCGTGCCAGGCGTCATCTGGAACACCATCTCAACACCATCAATCGTCACTTTTTCGCCGGTTACTTTGATAGTCTGTGTTGGTGGGATCAATGTTACCGTTCCAGTCGGTACTGTTGCACTTAAGCCAGAATTGACACTGCCTTGAGGATTACGGGGCAATAAGGTACCAAACATATAAACAACCCGACGGCTCATCGCATTACCGGCAATGACATTTTCACTGGCCGCATGTTCCATAAAACCTTCTGGCGCAAGGATCTGAACTTTACCTGCTTTAACATCATCCTCATTGACAATGCCGCGCACACCGCCGTAATGGTCAACATGAGAATGGCTATAAACTACCCCCACTACCGGCTTTTTACCCAGATTTTCGCTGACTAAATCATAGGCTGCTTTGGCTGTTTCCGCGGACGTAGCCGGATCTAAAACAATCCACCCGGTATTTCCCGCAATAAAAGTAACATTAGATATGTCATAACCGCGCACTTGATAAATGTGATCACTCACTTTATAGAGCCCATACTCCATATTAAGCTGCGCATTACGCCACAAGCTCGGATTAACGGTATCTGGAGCCGGCGTTTTATCGGTAATAAATTGACGATATTGGTCAAGATCCAATACCACCTTACCGTTAGCATCACGAATAATCAGAGAATCAGGTCTGGCAATCAGACCGCGTTTAGCATCATCAAAATCAGATTTATCGTTGAAAGGTAAAGTGGATGCCATTTCAGCATTAACTTGTTTGGTTATCGTAGTCGCCGGAAGAGAACGATCAGAGTGACTCAATGCTGGCAGAGTAAAAAGGGTAAACGACACTGCTGTTGAAATGGTGAGTAAGTATTTATAATTCATAAGATAATATTCCTTTAGCAATATTTAACTATCAAATCAAATATAACTTTATCCATAAAACCAAAACGATATGAATCATAGCTGAGTAACGATAGATAACGAGATCCTCATTTCCTGAACCCCCCATTATTAAAACTAAACTCCCTACTGGATTAAATCCAAAAAAACAATACATAATCATTTGTTAATAAATAATTTTATTAACAAATCATCATCATCTTCATGTCAAAAGTTATAACACAATATTTATTCACGCCTTGATAAAAAAATATAACAATATGATTGAGAAACAATTTCAATATTAATTGTTTTTATAACCAATATTCACACATATTAACAATTGATATTTAAAACTAACAAACGTTGGTTATAATTTACCGTGATCATTAATGTGATCTTAGATTCACCAAATAACGTTCCTATGTAAAAAGCTCCTATATAAATAGTAACCAAGGAAAAACAGGTTAGCGCGGTAGCTATTGTCTATCGCTAAATGCTAAGAGAAATATATACCTAATAGATTTCAAGTTGCAGCGCGGCGGCAAGTGAACGAATCCCCAGGAGCATAGATAATTATGTGACTGGGGTGAGCGAGTGCAGCCAACAAAGAGGCAACTTTTGGCAAGCGCTCGGCAATCGCCCTCGCCTTTCTTTATTATATTCCATTACCGCACCGGTAAAACTGCAAAACAATAAAGACGATATAAAACCAATTAGCCAAATTTCCGCATCTGTAGAGCAAAAATCAACTCTGGATAACTCATAAATAAACCAAGCTTTATTTGATAAATTATGTGCCGATTTAGATTTCAATTAAATAAAAAATACAACCATAACGAGAGGTTTATAAATGTTTAAAAATGATATTCGTGAAAAAGCAATTAAGAAATTGCATCCCAAAGATAAACCAGATATCACTCGATTAGACGGATTACACTTGGAACTTCCTGATAATAAATCGGAAATATCAACCTAAAAAATACCACCATATCAAAAGATTTTATATTTCACTATTGTGATATGCAAAATGCATTACATCTCAGTCATTTTCATAAGTTAAACATTAAGTGAAAGTGATAGTATGCCAAACAATAAATACAGTAAAAATACTAGACATTGAAAAAATAGATAAAAATAAAAAATCTCTCAATAAAATCAAACCAGCCTACTGGATATGACAAAGCTAACATAGAAAGAGAATTAATAGATCTGAATATTTCACCAAAGAGGAAATAAAACTGTCATATGCATTTGATATGCTAAATGAGTCTATGATGGAACTAAGTCAAACGTCATATACGTAAATTTAATGAAATACCCAAGGCGCATTTTAAGTTCTTTCTCAAAGAATGGGGGGATAAGGGGAGATTTAACACACCAGAAGTCAAAAACCAATTACACATTTTGAAACAAATAGTTAAAGAAAAAATCTAATCGCTATCTGATATAACCCGCTAAAATACATATAATTATTCTGTAGGACAAAATTATTGCGTTAGATATGATCACTAAGCATACTGTTTATTTCAAAAGCATTTCTTACTTAAAACTAATAGGTAGGTGATAACATGGAACATGAATATAAAGAAAGGCAAAAAAGACGCTCATCACAGCCAAAGAATGCGACTCATCATGAAAGCGATTCATTAGAATTAGAACTCAATACGGCGCCAAACAACAATGGCTCAGGTCATATCATGGATGGACATACTTCCGTAAATCATAATGAATTACCTGCTGACACTCAGCTATCTCAAATAGCTATGTTAGGTAGCCATGATGCAGGTACCTATGCTTACAGTAGAAAAAGAAATGGAATATTCAGTAGTTTAGGAGCGGCATTGCCCTTTGCATTTAAAACCCAAAATAAGAGTTTGAGAGAACAAGCAGAGGCGGGGACAAAATACTTCGATGTTCGTGTAGCGCGGAACAAAAATGGCTCATTTAGCTTTTTTCATGGCCCTAGTGTTGCGGCCGGGGATGCCATTGCCGATGTTAAGGAATTATTGAGTCATGCAACAGGAGATACCGATAATTTTTATCTCATCAAATTTGTATTTAAAGGAGAAGGTAAAAAGAAAAACACCGCTTCTGGAACGTCGGATTCAGATATATTTTTGTAGAATGTACTCGAAGGTCATCGTGATAATCTTATTACCCGTAATGATACGCCGAGTTTAAGCGAAGCAACGGTTGATTTATTGGGTAAAGGAAAAAACATCGGAATTATGGTGCATGGTTATGACGGAGCTGAGCCACATTGGGCCTACAAAGAACAAGTTCACACAAAGTGGGCTAATCGAGCGAACGCAGGAGGTACAGCCAAGTTCCTTAGTGAATTTCACGCAAACCCTGCACCTGAAGGTAAACTTAATGTTATGCAAACAAATATCCCAGTGGCTTCTATTGGACGTAGACAATTTACTTCAGGGGTAAAAAGTTACCTATCTAGAAATAATGCCGTTTTGGCTGATGCTGTTGAGAAGATCTCTCATGCGGGAATAATTAGTGCGGATTATATAGATGACACTCATAGTGCAACCTCAAGATTTATAGAGACGATTGAAGCACATAATCGACGCCTAATGAAGACAGACTAATAAGGTAAGAAAATTGAGTATGAAAAAAGCAGCCTGATATATTTTCTTCCCCGCTCTCTATGCAGAGCGGGATATAAAATAAAAGGAGGATGCGAATATTAATGGATTTAAAAGAAAATATTTACATAAAATGTAATTTTTTAACGAAGACAAATAATTTAATCGAAATGAATTTGAACAAAGATTAGATTTACCTCCAATTGAACAAAATAATCCGGCTCGCGATGTTTTAAAGCTGGAAAATAAATATTAAACATCGAAGAATTTCTTTAACGAAACCGGCAGAAATAAGCTATTCCGTGCAATACAAATGATAACCGCTAATAAACGGGGTTTTGAGGGTATATACGCGCTTAATTAAAGCTGAAATCCCATGACTGTTTTAGCATCAACTAGATAAAGGAACGCAATCGAAAAAGATTTTACCTTTTCACCGATTAGGACAAACATCAAATCAAGGAGCATAAGTAAAATGACATCCACCTTCGATCCGGCCGTATATACCGGCACGCCTACCGTCAATATATTGGATAACCGAGGATTGACCGTAAGGGAAATTGCTTTCTATCGTGCCGAAGCGGACGACGATACCGATATACTTATTACTCGCCATCAATATGATTCACGCGGAAATCTGGCTCAAAGCATTGACCCACGTTTATATGATTTGATGCAAACAAACAATACGGTACAACCTAACTTTCACTGGCAGTATGACCTGACAGGCACGGTACTACGCACGATAAGCGCCGATGCCGGGTGTACCGTGACGCTAAGGGATATTGAAACTCGCCCGGTTTTTAATGTAAATGCAATAAGCACAGTGCAAACCTGGCAGTATGAAAATAATTCATTACCTGGCCGCTTGCTAGCAGTCAGCGAGCAATCCGTTGATGAAGAAATACCACAAGTTATCGAACGTTTTATTTGGGCCAGTAATTCCCCGGCAGAAAAAAATCTTAATCTGGCCGGTCAATATATGCGTCACTATGACACCGCAGGTCTGAATCAATACAATAGTTTTTCTCTGACCGGTGTACCCCAATCCCAATCACGACAACTGCTCAATGACGATCAAATACCGGACTGGAGCGGTGATAACAGGTCAGACTGGCAGAGCAAATTGGAAAATAAGATTTACACCACAACAAGTATCACCGATGCTACCGGAGCACCCCTGAAACAAATCGATGCCAAAGGAAATACGCAGCGTCTAGCGTACAATGTCGCCGGGCAACTACAAGGTCGTTGGTTAACGATCCAAGGGCAACCAGAACAGACAATAGTTAGTTCCCTCTCTTATTCAGCCGCAGGCCAAAAACTACGTGAAGAGCATGGCAACGGCATCATCACCAAATACTCTTATGAACCTGAGACCCAGAGATTAATCAATATTTCTACTCAACGTTCCAAAAAATATCTCCTTAATGAGAAATTATTACAATCTTTACGCTATGTGTATGACCCAGTAGGCAATGTGGTGAATATTCGCAATAGTGCAGAAGAAACCCGTTTCTGGCGCAATCAGAAAGTGTCCCCTCAAAACACCTATATCTATGATTCTCTGTATCAACTTATCGAATCTACTGGTCGTGAGATGGCGAACATCGGTCAGCAGAACAGCCGGCTTCCCAACCCTATCGTTCCCCTGCCCTCTGATGACAATACCTATACCAAATACATTCGTACCTACCGTTATGACCGAGGTCACAATTTGACGCAAATCCAACATAATGCCCCGGCAACTCGCAATATTTATACGACAGAAATCACCGTATCTCACCGCAGCAATCGAGCCATACTGAGTAAACACGGCGTGATGCCAGATGATGTCGATTTACAGTTTGATGCCGGCGGGCATCAGATGTCCCTACGAACAGGACAAAACTTTCATTGGAACCAGAGAGGCGAACTACAACAAGTCATTACGATCAACCGTGGCGATAATAATAGCGCAACGGATAAGGAATGGTACCGCTACAACGCAGACGCAATGCGGGTGCTGAAAGTGAGCGAACAGCAGACGAATAATAGTACGCAACAACGGCGGGTTGTTTATCTACTTGGACTAGAACTACAGGAAACAAAATCAGGCTCTGAGATCATCGAAAGCCTACAAGTCATTACCATTGGGCAAGCCGGTCAGGCACAAGTTCGGGTACTACACTGGGAAGCCATGAAGCCCAATGACATCAACAGAGATCAAATACGCTACAGTTATGACAATCTGATTGGCAGCAGCATGATGGAACTGGATGCCAAAGGTAAAATTATCAGCCAGGAAGAGTATTATCCTTACGGAGGCACAGCAATATGGACAGCCAAAAACCAAACTGAAGCCAGCTATAAAACCATCAGGTATTCAGGTAAAGAGCGAGACAAAACCGGGCTGTATTACTACCAATATCGTTACTATCAGCCGTGGATGGGAAGATGGTTAAGCGCCGATCCTGCGGGAACCGTAGACGGGTTGAACCTATACCGAATGGTCAAAAATAACCCGCTTCGTTTTCAAGATGAGTCTGGCGCCAATGCCCACGATAAAGCTCAAGCTACTTTTAAACAAGGTAAAAAAACAGCCATTAAACAACTCAAAATAGCCAGCAACTTTTTGAAAGAGAGCAAAAATGATGAAAGCGCTCTTGAAATCTACAGGATATTTTTCGGTAGTCATCAGGAGGCTGCTCAACTACCGCAATGGAAAAAACGTATTGACAGCGTTATTCATGGATTAGATAAGCTGAAAACCACAAAAAATATTAATTATCAACAGGATAAATCAGGTTCATCCAGTACCGTTGCCGACTTGGATGTTAATGAATATGAACAACGGTCAAAAGGCGATAAGAGCATTTATCTCAATGTGTATACTGATGCGCTGAAAAGAGTCTATGAAGATCCGCTATTAGGACGTGAACATGTTGCACATATTGCAATTCATGAGCTCTCACATGGCGTATTGCAGACCCAAGATCATAAATATATTGGCGTCCTTTCCAGCCCTGGCTCACACGATTTAACCGATTTACTCTATATTCTTATGCCACCGGCAAATGAGCAGGAACGAACAGAGAAACAACGTCGAGCTGCTGGCGCCAGAAAAGCGCTGGAAAATGCCGATTCATTTACCCTATCAGCACGATATTTGTACTATACCGCACAAGATCCAAATTTCTTATTATCCCTTCGCAAGGAATACAAAGAGTTCAATAGCAAAAAAATTGATCGACTGATTATCAAGCCCCCTGAATGGACTAAGAAGTAGTAAAGAAGAATAAATTACCATTAATCAAGTATACCCGTCATCTTCCAAGTTGCCTCTTTGTTGGCTGCACTCGCTCACCCCGGTCACATAGTTATCTATGCTCCCGGGGATTCGTTCCTTTGCCGTCGCGATGCATCTTGAAATCCATAGGGTATATAAAAATAGTACGTTATAAAAAAATCTCTGGCGAATATTGTCAGGGATTTTTTAATTTCAATAATCAAAAAATAACATCACAACTCAAGTGTTGCCGCCGTTCAGGCGGCGCCTGTTTTTCTCGATCTTGAAGCTACCGTTGCAAAAACAATCACATTAATTGAATCAGCAGCCAAACATGTGATTATGAAACAGGACTATTGCTGTGACAGCGAAGTCTGTATTGAAAAAGAGAGCATCTGTGAGCCATCAGAAAAAATGCCTACAGCAATTAATACCAATATTAAATAATAACGGATAAAATTAATATAAAATTTTATTTTAAATTTTGCAGCCGTAATTTAACTGAGTTAATCCCCTAATATACGGCTGCATTCTAATCAATCAAAACGTTTAATTATCATTATCTTCTCGTAGTGATAACATTTCACTTTCCATTTATTTACAAATATTTACTACTTCTACTATTTACTGCCCGCCATAGAGCGCCTTTAATAAACACCTCGTATTAACTACAAAAGCCTTTCAGTCCATTTCTCAACCGACATATTGGTTTATATTTAACCACATTATAAAAAACTATAAATAAATATTTATATATAGTTATACTAATTAATAATTTTATAATGTTATTAATTGATATTTGATATTACCCGAGATCAACTATAATCACCCTGCCTTACAATTGTGACTTTAAAATTAAAAAACAATATTTTTATATGAACAGTCATTTCTGTAAATCAGATGGACGCAGTAGCTACATAGCTAAATAAATAATAAATTTAATCAACTCGGAGGATTATATGTCACATTCTGAATATGATATCGTAGATAAAAACGATGCCAATCAGTCAACAGAAACGGAATATACCGTAGTCAATGGTAAATACTGGGAATATAAACAAGATGATAACAAAAATGATGAAAAACCATTTGTTTCATTGCTAAAAGGCAATCAAGATTATCCAACCTGGATAACCTCTGATATTAAAGATGTGGGTCTATACACCATAGAAAATTTATTTTCTTATAATAAATACTCAAATAAATTACAACAGACTTTGAAACAAGCTGTGGACGCTGTTTTCAATGGATATTCAGAAATAAAATATTCTGAGTTACTGCATAATATTAATAACATATTCAACCTTTTTTTTATAAAAAACTATAATAGTACGGACATCAATACAGCAATCAATATCTTAATATCAAAAATAGAAATTTACGATAAATTAGGAAAGATAAATAGGGATAAGGCCGAATCAGATCAAACTAAAATTGATATATGGCAGGAGCTGGGTATCAATGCCGAAGAACCTTTACTGAAAATATATCGTCAGGCATTCTCTACCGGAGATATCGATGATGAGGTCTATTCAGATGCATTGCTAACGTTTATGTCAGATGGCAATGTCGCGTTAAGTGATAAAGAAAAATCAGATTATAACCAACGAATCAAAGATAAAGAAGATCTTTTCAAAGCCTATAAAAAAGGCATTGAAAAGGTAAATAGTTTAATTGCCGCTAATAATATTCATCCAGGTATTCCAATTATTCACCCAGAAACCAACCAAAGTATCAGCATTGGAGATGACATATTATTAGCTCTACTAGCCAAAGAGGAAATAGCATTAAAAAAACAATATCGTACCGAGTATAGCCAGAAAGATATTCTCGAGCTGCAAACGCTACAAGCTGCTAAATATCATTTATTAGTCTTATCCTCATTAGGTACCCTATTATATCAAATTGCCCCCAAAGTCGAAAAAATAACTAAAAGTCATGGTGACTATCGCGATATCTTGTTTGCTCAAGATCAGGCTGAGTTATTATTTAAAAAACATAATATTCATTATGATACTGACCATGTTTTCTCCCAAGAATCCAAACATATTGAAATGGAAGGTTGTATTATTTTAACAGCGGCAATCATTTATCGAATGAGAAAAGAGAATGCTAATGTGGATCAGGCATTCAATTATTCCACATTAGAAACAATAAAGTTATTTGAAAATGATAAACAAAAACTTAATCCATTCAATAAAAATAACGTAAAACCAACAGGATATTTTTCTTTCATCGATTTCAAAAAGAGAGATAAATTTGATTCACAATACAATTTTAATGAGCAATTTAATGTTTATAAAAACAAATACAGTCATTATGAATCCATTTCACTTAGTAAATTAATACTTTCATCTCCGGCTGCAAAATTAACTGTCGAAGAAATTATTAATCCACCAGAAGAAGCCTTTCTCTATTCAGTCGAACAGGGAATGGGAAATGTCGCCATGATCAAAATGCATCAGGGTAATTGGCTGGTGATCTCAACAATACAAGGCGGAGTGAAAGCAAGAAAATATTCCCAACAACAAGTTGATAGCCAGCCCACCTTACGTGCGATGTCCAGACCCAATGCACTATTTTTAATTGAACGAAAAGTTATGATAGGCATCGGAATATTTATGGAAAATGAAATAGTCAATACAGGGAAAAGACTGTTTCCAATTGGCTATGAACGAGCTAAAACCCTGAGTGGTTTCTCAGAAACACGCAGATATAAATATTCTTACGACGCATTCTGGAACGATTATTATGGTATAACTTCAGGGATGAATGTAGGAATTAGCTTCACAGGCTCTCCTAAATTTAATTTTTATAAAGAAGAGAACTTACTTTCTGTTACCACAACGATAATTCAACAAGGTTTAAATGATATTGCAATAAAAAGTAAACAAGCGCTAGATATTACTTCTGGCTGGCATATAGCAGCAACTATTCTTATTCCTTTCTATAATGTTATCTATAAAGCAACAACCGATAGTGAATATAAATTAACTGGAGAAGATATTGGCTCAATTGTCTTTGATACAGCGAATGTGCTGTTAGTTGTTGCTACTCTGGGTATGTCATTGACTGAATCAATGGCTGCAAAAGTCACACAAACCACATTGCGCCTCAGACAAGCCGGTCTGACCGGAAGAGCATTAATTACCGCGGTTATCAGAACATTACCAGAACATGGCGTAATCACTTTACGCCAATCTTCCAGCATTCTGCTCGGCGGATTAATCGATTTAATCGAACCTTTACCCATTAGATCAACACTGACCTTAACTTACCGAGGAGTCGTCAGCGCAGTAGGTGCGATAAAAAATAGCATTAAACTTGAGAAAAGTTTCGCTGATATTTTTAGCAAAAGTACCAGAGGGCTTGGCAAACTTAAAAATGAATGGCAAGTCAGCAATATTTCACTCGATAGAATGGTACCTCATGCAAATGAGGGAATATATAAAGGGATTTATTCAATACGCCCTATTAATATGGAAACAGCAGTTAAACAGAACTACTATATCAAGGAATCTGGCGCTAATTATCAAGTCAAATGGGATGAAGCAAACCACACCTGGCGCGTAGCCAACCCGGCTTATCCGGAACAATTTAGTTATTGGTCTGCGGTGAAATTAGATAAAAATGGACATTGGGTTACTCATACCGATATATCTAATAAGTCTCTTATCCTGGAACAAAGTAGAAAAATAGATCAGGAACTTGAAGCAGCACGCGGTAATATTAATAGCGATAAAATATTGGATGCATTTATTCATATCAATACCGCATTCAAAAATTATGAAAAATATGATATCGATAAATTATCGGATATTACTGACACATTAACCCATTTCTTGGAAAAATCGCTAAAACTTGGCAATAAAGAAGCTCTACTCAACACGAAGGTAGCGAATATCCAACAAGCTTGGATACGTGAAGTCACCTTGCCATTACAGAATAATCTCAGTATTTCGGCTGAAAAAATTAATGCCATCAAAACCGAACTGCCTTATTTATTGAGGGAAATCTATCCGATTGAAAATCAATTACCTAATGCATCAGCAATCAATAAAATCGCCCTTGCCATTGAAGAAATACCTAGCACACCGATGCCAAAATATTCTTCGGGTAATATCCAAAAAACAATACAATATACATCCATAGGAGGTAACCGTGTAGATATCCCTCCTGTCGGGATCACAATAACAGGCAACGATCTATTTATTAATAAAGTCACTCACGTATTAGATAAAATAAGTGAAATCCCTTCCGGAAATATCGTTATTCAGGAACTTGAAAAACAGGGTTTAAATATCAAACCACCGACAATGGATGCCATTGTACGCGAAAAAGATGGTCAATTTTATGCCCGTAATAGTGCCGGTAGCAGTATTGCCTTTGATCCAGAAAATCACCTGATTGGTACAGAAGAAAAACTTGCCGAGGAGCCTTGGCGTTCCCGTGAACCGGCTATCGCTTTATATCATGAGATGCTACATATCTATTATAATCGTTACCCAACATGGTTTACTTCTATCGATAATAAAATAATTGATCAAAAAATCAGCGGCGGTTCTTCTTTGCTGGAAGAATCACGGATTGTGGGAACAAAATATTACGCCAACGATAAAAATACGTTATTTGATTTCAGTAATTCCGACTATTTATTGGAAAACAATTCGGCCTTATTGACTGAAAATAGATTCAGAGCAGAATATGCCCTATTCAAAGGTGAACGTGAGTATGTTATTCAACCTTATTATGGTAAAGGCGATAGCCAAATCCCATTGACAAGCATCAGAATAAGTACCAATGAATCACATCGCAATGTCATGGGTGTCGGTAGTGGAAAACCTGAAAAAATACCCGGTGAATCAGCTACTGATTACCGTAATAGAGTGAGGGAATGGCGAAAAACCAATAAAAAACCGGAAGAAGACATTGGAACGGGCGATCTTAGAAAAACAAAAGCACAATCCAGAATAGGGATTTTACAAAAAGAATATCCTCAATTTGAACCACAAAAAATTGAGCTTGGTGGTGCATTCGAATTATGGACAGTACCTAATGAACCTGCAAATAAATTAATGCTGAGTTCACATGGATATTTCTTCTCTGATAGTGCGGCGACGCAGGTCCCTGCGGGAAAAACGATTCAATTTTTTGGTCCCCACGGTCAGACATTATTAGAAGCGCCGGAAAATCCATTAAATTCCCCTTTCGATGTCACATTGGGTAATAGCGGCTTTACGATACAACCTTATGCAACGATAGAATCAGGCAATAAAGCAGGTTCAGCCAGTGTAAAAATAGGTGATAAAACATTTACCGTGAACGATATTCAGAATATGGCTGCCGATGATATTGAAAATTATCTGCTAGCCACTGGAGTAGAAGCCAATACAACCAATCATGGCAAGGTAAGAAATTACGGCATCAAATATTATGAGAAAATGCCGGATGAGGAAGTGAAGGCGGCAATATGGAAAAATAGAGCAGACAGTACGAATATCAATAAATATGATGCGCTATTAGTCAGCCCGGAAGCTGGAAATCGTAAAAAATTATCCGATATTTTTACACTGCTGAGAACCGACGAAAGGATGGCAAAATATGATGAAATAACCTTTGTCGCCTGTCGTGAAGAATTGAATAGAATAAACATGAAATCAGTACACGATACCGGCCTTGGCGGTGGTTATGAACCAAAACTACAACCAACGGTAATTCTTTCACGTTCAAAACGATCGGCTACGCTCACGCCCGACGGAGCAATAATTTATTCTGTTATTGCAGTAAATCTGCATTACAATCTCATAACGGAAAAAATCGTCGGTATAGCCCCTTTCCTATTTATGGATAATTAAAAGTTATAGTTAATTAAAAGGTCTCTTTGTATTACTTGAAACACTAAATTGAGGCGAGGAATTTTTTCTCGCCTTATTTATTTTAAACTGTACTCATTCTGCTTCTGGCAAAAATAACTGTACACTTCTGCCAGAAAACGCAGTACAAACGTATCCTAAGCACTGATCTCATTGAACAGGCTAAGGCGCTGGATTTGAATTTGTCCACAACGCTAAACAAGGCGTTGGAACAGATAGTTAAAGAGCGGCAACGCGAACGCCGGTTGGCCGAAAACCTTGCCGGTCTGGAAGCACTAAATGACTTCGTTGAAAAGAATGGTCTTTTTTCTGATCTCGCTCGACTTGACATGCCGGTTCAATCCAATGAACTTCTGCGTAAAACAATGCAAACTCCGGCACCTTGGGATAAAGCGTAAAGATTTCAATACCAGAACTTTTGAATATGTTTTTGCCGCAATATATCAGATCCTTTCCTAGTAGCCGTTCTTGATCGCCTTGATGTAGATAACTTAATTACAAGCAAGGAATTCACTAGCATTTATTCTATAAAGGTCTCATATAAAACCCTAAAGTATCAAAAATACATTTATGAGATTTATATAGAACGTTTAAATTTTTATCCTTTCATAATTAAGTTTTGGTAAAATAAGAGGTATTATAAAGCCTCTTAACTATCAAATTTAAACTTAGGAGATGCGTTTGTGGCTTTAATGATTTATACCGAATCGGAGTTGCTGGCAGAACTTGGGCATCGCCTCCGGGAACATCGGCTACGGCGTAACATGCTCCAGACAGAGCTAGCACTCAGGAGCGGTATTTCCGTCTCGGCGCTCAAAAAACTTGAAGGCAGCGGGCGGGGCACGCTTGAGAATTTTATGAAGGTCGTCTTTGCTCTACGGTTAGAAAACGAGATTAAGTCCTTGTTTATGCTACAACCGGCCAGCATTGCTCAACTCGAAGCCATGAAAGCGCCGGTTCGCCAGCGCGCCCGGCGAACCCAACGTTCATCCCGGAAACCCTCCGGCAACGGCCGCGCTCATCAATCAGGAGACGCAAAAAAATGACGACGCGAAACTTTCAGTACCAGTCACTGGACCGACTACAGGTGATCTACCACGGTCATGGAGAACAGTGGGTATTGGGTCATCTGGCCGAAAGTACTGTGCGCGGCCGCTATTTATTTGAATACACCGACAAAGCTCTTGATAGCGGCATCGAATTCTCGCCTCTGCAACTACCGCTTTCCTCTGATACTTACGCGAATTTTGAATACTTTCAGGACTGGCTCCCCGGCTTCATTGCAGATTCCCTGCCAGATGGGTGGGGACGGCTGATTATGGACCGGTTCCTTCGCCGTAATCATGTCGATCCTGGTCGGATTTCAGTCCTGGAACGCCTTGCATTGTTAGGCGATAACACGATGGGCGCTCTGACCTACCAACCTGCTCTGCCTTTACCTGACGACCAAGAAGACAAATATAGTATTCTGAACTTGACTGGGCTAGCTCAGCAGATTCGTCAGGAAGTAACTGGTCAGGACTCAGAGGCACTGCGTGAACTTTTCCTGCTTGGCGGCTCGCCTCACGGAGCCAGACCAAAAGCGCAAGTAGAATATAATCCATCTACCGGACAGATGAAAACGACTGCGTTCCCGGGGAGTGAGCCTTGGTTGGTCAAATTCCCCGCAGCACAGGAAAATCCTTGGGTCTGCGCTCTTGAAGAAGCATATGCCTGTACCGCTAGAATAGCGGGCATTGATTTCCCCACAAGTCGCTATTTCCGCCTTGAAGGGGAACTCGCTGCATTCGGTGTCCGGCGGTTTGATCGTGAGAATGGCATGCGAGTGCCGGTACTGAGTATGGCCGGCGCCCTACATGCCGACTTCCGCTTACCTTGTATGGATTACATAGATATCTTACGGGCGACTGGTTCCATCACGCGCTCTGTCATTGAGCGAGAAATCCAAGCCCGGCGTATGGTGTTCAACGTGTTGATGCATAATCGTGATGATCATGTGAAGAATTTTTCTTTCATTCTGAATGAAAGCAATGAATGGGTGGTATCCCCCGCCTATGATCTGACCTTTGCAGACGGACCCGGCGGACAACATCAAACCTCAGTGACCGGCCACGGAACAGATATCACCCGCACCATGTTGCTCAAGATTGCCAAAGATTCAGGCATCACGTCGGCCAGAATGAACAACATTATTGATGAAATAGCGGATGTCGCCGCTGACTTCGCTCATATTGCACAGAATGTAACTGATGATATTCCCACTGACGAACTCCATCAGGTCACAGACTGCATTAACCGAAATCTGTCCTGCCTCAAACGATAAATTCAGGGTGCGAGTCTTCCGAATTCTTCTGTTAAAAGGGTGCCACCGGAGTGGCAACCCAATTTACGGTTTTATATCTGCGATTAAATTATAATCCCAATTCAGATAATCCAGGATGATCATCAGGGCGGCGACCTAAAGGCCAATGAAATTTACGTTCAGACTCTTTTATCGGAAGGTCATTAATGCAAGCATAGCGGTTGTACATCAAGCCATCTTCGTTAAATTCCCAGTTCTCATTACCATACGAGCGAAACCAGTTACCGGAATCGTCATGCCATTCATAAGCATAACGAACCGCTATTCTATTATCAGTAAATGCCCAAAGTTCTTTAATTAAGCGATATTCATGTTCTTTCGCCCATTTTCTGGTTAATAAACCCTGAGCCTCTTTACGGCTATGCACAAATTCAGCGCGATTACGCCAATGGGTATCCAATGAATAGGCCAATGCAACCTTTTCTGGATCACGACTATTCCATCCATCTTCCGCTAAACGGACTTTCTGAATAGCAGTTTCCCGGGTAAATGGCGGCACCGGCTGGCGAATTTCTTTTGTATCAGACATATTGTCTCCTAATTAATTACAATTAAATTTTTCATTAACTCATATCGCATTTATTCAGCAATGCCCTGGCAATATTCATCGCCTCTAAAGCATAATGTGCATCATTCATCACATGCGCAGTCGTAATTGCGCCTTCTATTAAGAGTAGGAATTTCTTCGCTAAATCCACCGATGAATCTGGCGATATTTCTTCACAAATCGAAAGTACGTAAGTAAAAACTTTCTCTTTATGTTCCTTAGCAATTATTCTTACCGGATCATCAGGGTTAGGGCGTTCACCAGATGTATTAATAAATGCACATCCTCTAAAATCATCACTCGCGAACCATCTTTGTAATACCAGAAAAATATTCAGTAATTTTTCTCCTGGCGTTTTATATTCAGCTAGTGATGAGGTAAACCACCGCATCCAGCGTTCATCTCGCCGACGAAGAACTTCTTCAATCAACCCCTCTTTCGTACCAAAATAACGATAAATTGTCTTACGTGAGGAACCTGTCGTGCGCGTTATCAGATCGATACCTGTAGCCGCAATCCCTCTTGTGTAAATCAATTCCTCTACAACATCCAACATGTTTTCCCTGATATTGGGCGCTTGCTCACCTTCCATGTTTTTCATGGTAGAACGATCATTCTCCATAGTCAACCTCTTTACTAAAAAAATGGATTTAAATTGTTATCTATATGATTTAAAAAACAATTATTAATACTCGCTGCCTTTATCATCAAAATTACTCATTTCCACATGAGAACACCTTTTAATAATGATCTTATCAGAGAAATAAAGAAATAATATTAAATTTCCTATTACCGTTTCTTGCTTATTATATCAATTAAAAAATAGAAATTTATTTGTAAGAGGAAAAATAATATTACAAAATTATTTCAGTATAATATTTTCAAGAATATATCTTGCTTATTAATTGTGAATTAATTCTAATTAAATCATTTAGGAATATTATTAATGAATATATTAAAACACTACCAATAATTAAAATCAGGAATAAAATGAATGAAGGGCGAATATCCGCCCTTCTGTCAGCCGCCAGCTAATTTAACTGTCATGCCTTTGGCTTCAAGTAACTGTTTCAATAAATCTCTTTTATCGCCTTGAATTTCAATCTCACCTTCTTTCACTGAACCACCACAGCCGCATTTTTTCTTCAATTCAGCCGCCAGCTTAGCTAGCGTCTGATCATCAGCATCAATCCCGGTAATTACACAAACCCCTTTTCCTTTACGGCCACTGGTTTGACGCTGAATACGAACGATGCCATCCCCTTTTGGACGCTGAGGTTTAACTGTTTCTTCCTGAATGCGCCCTCTGTCTGTGGAATAGACTAACCGCGAATTATTATCTTGCATTAATAACTCCCGCAATAGATTGATTAATCTGGCGCAATGTTGCCGCAGGATCGGCGGCACGGGTAATCGGACGCCCAATAACCATATAATCAACGCCAGCCAATACCGCCTGTTCTGGGGTCATGATACGCCGCTGATCTCCCGCCTCACTGCCCGTCGGACGAATGCCGGGAGTAACTAATTGAAAATTCTGACCACAAACCTTTTTCAGTTGCTGAGCTTCATGCGCAGAACAAACCACACCATCCAGCCCACATGCCTGAGTCAGTTTTGCCAGCCTTTCGGCCTGTTGCGCTGGCGCCATATCAATACCAATACCTTGCAGATCCGATCGTTCCATGCTGGTTAATACCGTGACAGCAATTAGCAACGGCGCATTATGACCATAAGGTAGCAGCGCCTCTTTCGCCGCCATCATCATTCTGGCGCCGCCACTAGCATGTACATTTACCATCCAAACCCCCATCTCAGCAGCAGCGGCTACCGCTCTGGCGGTGGTATTAGGAATATCGTGGAATTTCAAATCCAAAAATACTTCAAAGCCACGTTGATGCAGCAACTTAACAAACTGCGGACCATGAAGGGTAAACATCTCTTTACCCACTTTCAGACGGCAATCCCGTGGATCAATGTTGTCGGCAAAAGCCAGCGCCGCATCCTGATTGTCATAATCTAAAGCAACAATAACAGGCGAGCTAATCTGTCTACCGAACGATGTTAAGGTATGAGATGTCATTTTTTAACCTTTTTGACTAACAAAGCAACATTACGATGACACTGTCACTGACCATCTAATCCACGGATCGGTTTAATTGAATCCCACGAACGACATGATGGACAGTGCCAATAAAGTGAATGAGAAGTAAAGCCGCATTTATGGCAGCGATAATTAGGTTTAGTCCGAATTTGCTCACCAACCATGTCCCGCAACAAGATAATACTTTCTTTCGCCCGCCCCTCTTCCGCCTCAGCTAAATGGTAATCCATCAGGCGATAAAACAGGCGCATGGTCGGATGACGCTCTAATCGATGGTTGATATAAATTTGCGCGACTTCATGTCCTTTTTGCTGCTCGATAATATCCGCCAACAAAAGCTCGGCCGTAGCCCCACAATCTTCCTCTACACAACGTCTCAGGAAATCTTCCCATTCATCAATCTGATTCAGATGCTGGTAACACTCCTGGAGAATAGGCAACACCTCGCTAACCAATTGTTTATCTTGCTCAAGAACAGATTTTAAAGCATCCGCCGCTTTGGTGTACTCTTGTCGGGCCATAAACAGGCGCCCCAACATGATAGAAACTCTGGCGCAATTTTTATCTGCCTGAACCGCTTTATTGAGATAACCGATGGCCTCATCAAGATCATCGCCACTCATCTCTTGTAAAGCGAGCTCACAATAAAAATGGGCAATTTTCTCCCGTAAATCATGTTTGCCGGATTTGACTAATTTCTCGGCGATATCAATGGCTTTTTTCCAATCACTGGTTGCTTGATAAATAGTTAGCAGCGATTGAAGCGCATTTTGCCGAAAATCTTTTTCATTCACCAACTGAGCAAACATATTTTCAGCACGATCATACAAACCCGCAGACATATAATCGCGGCCCAATTGTTGCGTCGCAAGCAAACGCTGATCAAATGTCAGAGAAGCGCTTTCCATGAGAGATTGATGAATACGGATAGCCCGCTCGACTTCCCCTCTGGAACGGAATAGATTCCCCAAAGTCAAATGCGCTTCAAAAGCGGAACTATCCTCTTTAAGCATTTCAAGAAACAGATCCACCGCTTTATCTTGCTGGTTTGAAAGGAGGAAGTTAACTCCGGCAACATATTCTCGTGATAAGCGATCAGCATTTTGTTGCTTATCCTGTTGAGCACTCCTGCGCCCCATATACCAGCCATAAGCAGCGGCCACAGGAAGCAACAGAAACAGCAGCTCTAACATAGGAGTTTATTCCTTGCTAAGTGCAAGCGATGAATGAGTAACCGAAGGCTCAGCAGGTTGCTCCAGTTGCGCTTCGAGTCGCTTAATCTTTCGTTCAGCTCTGCCTAATGACAAACGAGCACGAAGATAAAATAATCCACAAATAACCCAACCTAACACGAAACCGCTAGCAAATAATACAGCTAAAAGTGTAGATACAGAGTAATTCCCTTTAGCAATCAGATAGTTAAATGTAACAACCTGATCGTTATTCGATCCAAGCGTCACCGAAATGACAAAGATCGCCAACACCAGTAATAAAATCAGAAAATATTTCACATTTTTTCCTGTTATCTAATTGTTGCTTGGACATTATGCTGGATAACGGCTCATTAAATTAGCATTTCCAGTCTGGATATAGGAAGCAATTTATCATGATAAATGCGTCTTTTAGCTTTTTTACGATATCTTCCCATCGATTAAGTGTAAATAAGAAGCAATTATACCGCCAAATCCTTTTTGCCGTTAATCAACCGCCACTTTTCTGTGAGATAACAAATAACCATCACTAATACCGCACTAATTAACGTTGATGTGATAATATCCTGCGGCCAGTGCATACCTAATGCCATTCTGCTAATCAAAACACTCATTGCCCATATCGTCACAATTATAGATAAAATATAGCGACGACGCGGCCATAAAAAACCGACTAAAAGTAGTGACAAACTGGCAGCAAACAAGGTATGTCCAGAAGGAAAAGCATATCCCGTCTCTCTTTTCCAATGAGTAAGTTGCCACTGTGGAATACGGTCATCAGCTTTTAAATAGCGCTGCAACAACTCGGCCCGCTGTTTTCGCTGATACTGATAAAACTCATCTGTCGGCGCCCGATAGTTTTTTTCTAACCAAACAACATAAGGGCGAGGCTCTTTAGTGGTATTTTTTACCAAAACCTTTATGCCTTGCCCTGTTAAAAGAAGCCCCAGAACAATAGCAACCAATATTCCTCCCTGTCTGACCGAAGTAGCAAACAGCAACAGTAGCCCTAAAATAAAAAACAGAAAAACCAGATAACACCACGGCTCACCAGAAGTATTCGTAATCCAATACAGTATTTCAAGCCATAAATATTCTCCCATAGGCTGCCATTGCCAACCTGCCGTCAATACGGCTACAGGCGGTAGCAATAAAATCAAAGTTGCGATAATAATAGGTTTGATAAATTGATTCATATCTGATACCGGACTATTTTTATACATATTTTAAAAACCTGTTCAGCGTTAACATGTTAGTGCCATAGCTGCCATTTATATATGATTATTTGAAAGTTTTTGACAGATAATTTGCAGTAAATATGGCAAAATATCGTCACATTATGATCAGAGAAAATCTTTTACGCAGTGTCCACTGATTTCCCAGACCGGTATTGTTTTTCGCATCTATGTCTTGTAACGAGTCTGAATCAACATATGAACAATAAAATGCAGTTAAAACGAGTCGCTGAGGCCAAGTTACCCACTCCCTGGGGCGATTTTTTAATGGTTGGCTTTGAAGAAGTCGCCACAGGTCAAGATCATGTCGCATTAGTATACGGTACTATTTCTGGCAATGAGCCTGTTCTTTCCAGAATCCATTCAGAATGTCTGACCGGTGACGCCCTGTTTAGTCTACGTTGTGATTGCGGCTTTCAACTTGAAGCCGCCCTTGCTCAGATTGCTAAAGAAGGACGAGGCGTATTACTTTACCATCGGCAAGAAGGTCGTAATATTGGCCTACTCAACAAAATTCGTGCTTACGCATTACAGGATAACGGTATCGATACCGTAGAAGCTAACCATCAGTTAGGTTTTGCCGCTGATGAGCGTGATTTTACCTTATGTGCAGATATGTATAAATTACTCGGCGTTCAAGCTATTCGCCTGCTGACAAATAATCCTAAAAAAGTGGAAATTATGGCCGAAGCCGGGATTAATATTGTAGAACGTGTTCCATTAATTACCGGCCGTAATCCTAAAAATGCTTATTATTTAGATACCAAAGCCAGAAAAATGGGTCATTTGTTACCTGAGCAGAATTAGTTTTTCAGTAAGCTAGCGGGGAAAGACGGCGCTTAAATAATCAGTGCCGCCTTTAGTATATGCTGTAAAGACTATTTCAACATGTGGCGAATAACGTAATGCAAAATACCGCCGTGATGGAAATAATCCAATTCAGTTCCGGTATCAATACGACACCGAGCATTGATGATTTCCTTACGCCCATCCACATAAGTCAGTTTCACCGGTATAATCTGCCCTGGCTTGAGGTTATTCATCCCTTCAATATCAATTGTCTCCTCGCCTCGCAAATTTAGCGTCTTACGATTTACGCCTTCAGGGAATTCCAGTGGTAATACCCCCATGCCAATCAGGTTCGAACGGTGAATACGCTCAAATGATTCCGCAATCACCACTCTAACGCCCAATAACCGAGTCCCTTTCGCTGCCCAGTCGCGGCTCGAACCGGAACCATATTCTTTACCTGCAATGATAGCTAACGGTGTTTTTTCTTCCTGATAACGCATAGCCGCATCATAAATCGCTAATTGTGTTTGTGACGGAATATGACGGGTATATCCTCCTTCTACACCAGAAATCATCTCATTACGGATACGGATATTAGCAAATGTTCCACGCATCATGACTTCATGATTACCGCGCCTTGAGCCGTAGGAGTTAAAATCTTTCGGTTCAACGCCATGTTCCTGAAGATAACGCCCTGCCGGACTGTCAGCCTTGATATTCCCCGCCGGAGAAATATGGTCTGTGGTTACAGAATCCCCAAGAATAGCCAATATATTCGCACCGTGAATATCCGTTATCGCTTCCGGCTCTGCTGTCATCTCATTAAAGAATGGCGGGTGGCGAATATAAGTAGAATCAGGCTGGAAGTGATAAGTTGCCGAGCTCGCAACGTCCAGCGATTGCCATGTTTCATCACCATCAAAGACTTCCGCATACTCTTTATGAAACATATCAGCCTTAATTTGCTCAACAGCTTCAGCAATTTCTTTGCTATCAGGCCATATATCCTTCAAATAGATATTATTGCCGTGTTGATCTTGACCAAGAGGATCTTTAGTTAAATCCTTTTTCATGCTGCCAGATAGAGCATACGCTACAACTAACGGCGGCGACGCTAGCCAGTTAGTTTTTATCTGAGGATGGATACGACCTTCAAAGTTTCGGTTGCCAGAAAGGACTGCGCCGACGGTAAGATCAGTTTGTTTAATCGCCATTTCAATAGCTTCAGGCAGCGGCCCAGAGTTGCCAATGCAAGTTGTGCAACCATAACCAACCAGATTGAAGCCCAATTGCTCCAGATATGGCATCAAGCCTGCCAGTTCAAGGTAATCCGTCACCACTTTCGAGCCGGGCGCCAGTGAGGTTTTCACCCACGGTTGGCGTTTAAGCCCCTTCTCAACCGCTTTCTTCGCCAACAAACCCGCAGCCATCAGTACGCTGGGATTAGATGTGTTGGTACAGGAAGTAATCGCAGCAATGACGACAGCACCTTCTTCTAACTCGTACTTTTGGTTACCCAAATTCACTGGCGCTGAGACGGCTTTCCCCTGGGATTTATTCATTTCCAAATCAACGGCTGATTGAAATACTTGAGGGACTCGTGCTAAAGCCACTCTGTCTTGTGGACGTTTCGGCCCAGCGAGGCTCGCTTCCACCGTTGACATGTCCAGCTCAAGACTGCTGGTAAATACCGGTTCATCACCGGGATTTCGCCATAATCCCTGGACCTTACAATAGGCTTCCACCAGCGCAATCTGCTGTTCTGTACGCCCTGTCAACCGCATATAGCTCAGGGTAATATCATCTATCGGGAAGAAACCGCAAGTTGCGCCATATTCCGGCGACATATTGGCAATGGTTGCCCTGTCCGCCAGCGGCAAGTCAGCTAACCCATCCCCATAAAATTCTACAAATTTCCCGACCACGCCATGTTTACGCAGCATTTGAGTCACTGTTAGCACAAGGTCTGTTGCGGTAATCCCTTCGCATAACTTGCCAGTAAGTTTAAAACCCACCACATCAGGAATAAGCATGGAAATAGGTTGTCCTAACATAGCTGCTTCAGCTTCAATACCACCTACACCCCATCCTAAAACACCGAGGCCATTGATCATGGTGGTATGAGAATCGGTACCAACCAAGGTATCAGGATAAGCCAGCTCCCGTCCGTTATGCATTTCATGCCAAACCGTTTTACCCAGGTATTCTAGGTTTACCTGATGGCAAATTCCCGTTCCTGGCGGGACAACACGAAAACGGTTAAAAGCTTTTTGCCCCCAACGCAGAAAGAGATAACGTTCATAGTTGCGTTCCATTTCTAGTTGAACATTTTGTTCAAAGGCTTTTTCCGTGCCAAATTTATCCACCATAACTGAATGGTCAATAACCAAATCAACAGGGGATAGCGGATTTACCTGTTCAACATCGCCACCAAGACGCCGAACCGCTTCTCTCATAGCCGCTAAATCAACAACGGCAGGAACACCGGTGAAATCCTGCATCAATACACGTGCTGGCTGGTAAGCAATTTCTCTGTCTGCATGGCCGGTATTTTGCCAATCAACAATCGCTTTCAAATCATCATCCACAACAGAATTGCCATCAATATTGCGAAGAAGATTTTCCAGAAGAACTTTCATGGATTTGGGTAAACGGGAAATATCCCCCAAATGTTTAGCAACCAGTGGTAAGCTGTAATAATCATATTGTTTACTTGCAGCGGAAAGTGTTGAAACACAAACCTTTTTCAAATCAAACGACATAACTCCTCCTTCTTCTTATATTGGCATAACTCAAAACTACCTTAATGATAATGGCACAAATTAAACATAACATATAAGTAAATATTTGTTTTTTATTACCGCACAATGGGTCAATTCAGTGTATCTATCAGAATTTCAGTAATAAATTTTGATAATTTAGTCGGGTAAACAATCGAATGATAATCAGATAGAATTAACTCGCTAACAATTCAATTGGATTTAAATTATCAATAAAAAAACAAGGAAAAAATAATGGATATAAAAAACGCAATTACGAATAACCAGGAACATATCGCAAAAATCAATGAAGCTAATACGTTCTTTCATATCGATGACGCTCATTTTAGTATAGAAAATACCAATAAATATAACGAGAAAGATGGTTTAGTTCAGTTCATTATAGCCAAACAATTATCTGATAAACCAGAAGTTATAGAGAAAACTAATAAATTAAGTCAAACATTAATTGCACTTTCCTCCATCGCCACTAATTATGTCAATAAATACGCGGAAAAGTATGGAGAGCAATATAAAACAGACATGGACTTTTGGACTAAAGTCGTTAACAAATTACCTCTAATGGGTACCAGCAAAGTTGAATCTAAAAATTACACTGATTCATTAAATGGTTTAAGCATCTCAAAAAGTTTCCTTAATTTCATTATGAATGTAGTTGTATTCGAAAATACAGATATGTTGCCAGATTTCGCTAAGTTTCTTACTAAACAAGGGGAAACAATCCGCTTAGGTATACGGAAAAATAAAGGCTTCTATTCTACTGTGACACTGACGATTGCTATTGATACCTTGATTGTAGGAGATAAGACACTATATATTCCGAAACTAAAACTCTATCGAGTTAATTTTGATAGCACTAATTCAAACTTTTTATCAAGTTGTGCTTCTAATGAAAATGTCAACATTGATTTTGCGTATTCATCCTTAATATCGGTCTTAGACTATGAAGCGCTCGACAATCCTGAGATTAAAGCCAGTTTTGATAGTTTCATTAACAAACAAAGAAAAACATCAATAGAAGATTCTGATGATTTCTTCAGTGGTGAGTTTGAACCATCTGATAAGTAAAATTAGGGAGCCAATAGTAATATTGGCTCCCTAATTATTTCATTATACAATTGGTAATTTGATATCTTTAAACATAGCTTCGATATCTTCATTCGAGCGTAAAGCAACAGCCTGATCAATAACATCACGCGTCAGGTGAGGCGCAAAACGCCACATAAAGTCATACATGTAGCTGCGTAAAAAACTACTGCGACGAAAACCAATCTTAGTTGTGCTATAGCCGAATTTATCACGCATATCAATGCAAACCAGATCTTTATCCTGTACCGGATCAACCGCCATGTTGGCAATAACCCCCACACCTAACCCCAACCGGACATAGGTTTTAATAACATCAGCATCCGTCGCAGTGAAAACAATTTTAGGTTTTAAGCCCACTTTATCGAATGCAATATCTAACTCAGAACGACCAGTAAAGCCAAATGTATAAGTGACCAGTTGATATTCAGCCAATTCTTCAATTGAAACGCTTTCTTTACCGGCCAGCGGGTGATCCGATGTCACCACCAACGTCCTGTTCCAATGGTAACAAGGCAACATTATCAAATCTTCATATAAATGCAGCGCCTCAGTTGCAATAGCAAAATCAGCACTACCTTTACTCACAGCTTCAGCAATTTGTGTTGGCGACCCCTGATGCATGTGTAAAGAAACCTGCGGATAACGTTCAATAAAGCCTTTAATCACAGGAGGTAATGCATAACGGGCCTGTGTGTGGGTAGTAGCAATATATAGCGAACCACGATTCGGATAAGTATGTTCACTAGCAACTGACCGTATTGCATCAATCTTAGATAATACTTCACGAGAAATTCGGACAACCTCTTCACCTGCGGGAGTAACATGCGTCAGGTGTTTACCACTACGGGAAAAAATCTGAATACCTAATTCATCTTCAAGCATTCTGACCTGCTTACTGATCCCGGGTTGAGATGTATACAATCCTTCTGCCGTAGATGAAACATTAAGGTTGTGGTTTACCACCTCCACGATGTAACGAAGCTGTTGCAATTTCATATAAACACCATCCCAAAATAAACGCTGTGAACAATTATGACTTAGAAACTTGGTATGACTTAGAAACCTGGACTGATATTGCTGTTTGCTATTTATTATAACGAATAGAAATAATATTATTGTCGCATATAACCACTATAACACGATTATATATTTATATAACGAATAATCGAAAATTCATAATGAATGTTTAGCGCGATTCTAATTCATATATTTTAAGATACTGCCTATAGACGAAAAAAGCCAACCTATAAGGTTGGCTTAATAGAAGAAAATAATCCCTTTCCTGAGAAAAAGAGAGTGTTAATTCTGTCAAAAATTACTACTTTTTATCTTTCTCAACCCATTTTCCATCAACATAAAACACACTCCAACCCGTTGCCTTGCCATTTTTCTCCGAAGAAGCATATTGCTGTTTAGTTTTACGGCTAAAACGGATAACTGTTTTATTGCCTTCAGCATCTGCCGCAGGAGCATCAGCCAAATAGCGTAATTTCTCCGGCAGACGCTCTTTAAAACGCGCTAGTTCTTCTACCAACGGCGCTCTGGTTTCTCTAGATTTAGGGAAGGTATTCGCCGCTAAAAATACACCAGCGGCGCCATCGCGCAATACAAAATAGGCATCAGATTTTTCACAAGGAAGCTCTGGCAACGGAACCGGATCTTCTTTTGGCGGCGCTACTTCGCCGCTACGCAAGATTTTACGGGTATTTTTACAAGTTTCATCGGTACAGCCCATGTATTTACCGAAACGCCCCATTTTCAGGTGCATTTCAGCGCCACATTTATCACATTCGATAACCGGACCGTCATATCCCTTAATGCGAAATTCGCCCTCTTCCACTTCGTAACCATCACAAGCAGGGTTATTACCACAAACATGTAGTTTACGTTGGTTATCAATAAGGTAACTGTCCATCGCTGTACCACATTTTTTACAGCGACGACGGGCGCGCAACGCATTTGTTTCCGCCTCATCTCCTTCCAAGACATTAAGAATTTCATTCTCAGGGATAAGGTTTATCGTCTGTTTACAGCGCTCTTTAGGTGATAACGCATAACCAGAACAACCCAGGAAAACGCCAGTGGTTGCCGTCCGAATGCCCATAGAACGCTGGCAGGTCGGGCATTCAATAGAAGTAATAACCATCGGATTGGGCCGCATACCACCCTCTTCCGGCTCTTTATTGGCGACGTCTAGCTGTTCGCTAAAATCAGTGAAAAACTCATCCAGAACCCCTTTCCACTCGGCTTTGTTAGTTGCGACCTGATCAAGCTGATCTTCCATGCGCGCAGTAAAATCATAACTCATCAGCTCGTTGAAATTCTCTTCCAGACGATCAGTCACAATCTCTCCCATTTTCTCTGAGTAGAAACGGCGACTCTCTACTCGGACATAACCACGCTCCTGAATCGTGGAGATAATGGAAGCATAGGTGGATGGACGACCAATACTGCGTTTCTCCAGTTCTTTAACCAGAGATGCTTCACTATAGCGTGCCGGCGGTTTAGTGAAGTGCTGGCTTGGGAGCAGTTGTTGCAAATCAAGTTCCGTACCAATTTCAACAACCGGCAACGTGTGGTCTTCGTCGCCTTTGCGCAATACAGGCATCACTTTTGTCCAGCCATCAAAACGCAGTGTACGACCTTTGGCACGCAATTCAAAATCACCTGCCTGTACAGTCAATGTTGTGGAATCGTATTTCGCTGGCGTCATCTGACAAGCCACAAACTGACGCCAAATTAGCTGATACAGCTTCTGTGCATCCGCATCCATATCTTTCAGTTGTTCTGCCATGATATCAACACTGGAAGGACGAATCGCTTCATGCGCTTCCTGTGAATTCTCTTTACTGCTGTAAGTATTGGCTGTTTTTGGCAGGTAGTTATCGCCAAAATTATCATTGATATAACCACGAACCATATCCAGCGCATCCTGACTCAGGTTCGTTGAATCAGTACGCATATATGTAATATATCCGGCTTCATACAAACGCTGAGCCATCATCATGGTCTTTTTAACGCCAAACCCTAAGCGCGTGCTGGCTGCCTGTTGCAATGTAGATGTGATAAACGGCGCACTCGGTTTACTGGATGTCGGACGATCTTCACGATCGATCACTTTGTAACGGGCTTTTTCTAGTAAAGAGACAGCGGCTTGGGTTTGTTCACTATTAACCGGCTTAAACGGTTTACCCTGCTGATGGGTCACTTCCATATGCAGTGAAATTTCGCCTTTCGCCAGCAAATCAGCATGTAATTGCCAATATTCTACCGGTACAAACGCTTTAATTTCACGTTCCCTCTCTACTACAAGGCGTACTGCTACCGATTGCACACGACCGGCTGAGAGCCCTCTGGCAACCTTTTTCCACAGTAGCGGAGAAACCATATACCCCACGACGCGATCCATAAAACGGCGAGCTTGTTGAGCATTTATCCGATGAATATTTAATTCACCCGGATTATCAAATGCCTGTTTGATGGCATTTTTAGTGATTTCATTAAAAACAACCCGACTAAAACGATCGCCATCACCACCAATCACTTCCCGCAAGTGCCATGCAATGGCTTCTCCCTCGCGGTCAAGATCCGTTGCGAGATAAACATGATCAACTTTTTCAGCCAGTGATTTTAGCTCTGCCACGACCTTCTCTTTGCCCGGCAAAATCTGATAATTCGCTTCCCAACCACGGTATGGATCAACCCCCATACGGTTGACTAATGCAGCTTTCTCATCTTTTTTAACCTTCTTCTTAGACTTATCAGTAGATGAGCTCGAACTCTTTTGGCTGGCTGAGCCGCTGGTCGGCAAATCACGGATATGACCAACGCTGGATTTCACCACGTAGTCACTCCCCAAATATTTGTTGATTGTTTTGGCCTTTGCCGGGGACTCCACTATTACAAGAGCTTTACCCATAGTTATCTTTACCTAATTATCTTTTCAGATGGTGGAATTCACTGCGCCATATCACGGTATTTAAAACCTCTTTTTATATTGCGATAGATTCTCAATATATCAACTTATTTTTATTCAGTTGATTTCCCCAAACTCGAAACATATTGAATTATCTAAGGTATTTTAGATACCGCCCATGAGCTATGCAAATGGATGAAGTGATCACCGTAAACAAAATCTTCCATCTGCACGATGAAAAATTCACACTCTACCTGATAAAAAATGATGCGCAACAAATTATTTTTGATAAGGATACAAAAAGACAAAACGGAACAACACCGATTAAAGGTAAACAATGACTAAAAAAAACCAACCATATTATCCGCTAACATGAAGATTTTATTCATGACATGTATATAAATAGCGTAGAACAAAAAGGAGATGTATTAGTATTAATGGTGAATCTTTTCTAAGCGAAAATGGTCCACCTACAGTCAAAAGTACTGCTATTTTCAATATGTTCGAACAACTGACGCATATCCTATCGAAGCAATATTATCTCGGAAATTAATAACAAAAATTTATTGAGCAATGAATAGGCAGATATATGAAAAAGATATAAAAATATATCTGCCGGGTATATAAAGCACTTCTGACGATAAACTACAGGTATCAATTATGCTTCCAAGGTGAGATCAGAAAAAAAACCTGCCATCAAAGGGTTAAACAGCTCTGGCGCTTCCCAGAATGGCCCATGCCCCAAGTTGAGCAAGTTGTACACCTGACCAGTCCAGAGATTTTTATAGGTTATCCCGTTAATGTAATCAATATTAACGAATAAATCTTCTACACCATTAACGATAGCTAGTGGCGTTGGGTTTGTTTCAACCAATAACCGTTGATCCATAACGTCCGGTGAAACCGACGCTTCAGACATATATTGCCGCGCCAAACCATCGGTCCGCGCTACAGCGGCTCTTAAAAATGGCTCACAAAGTGCGTTTTCTCCATACAAAGCCAGGGTATAATCCGTAATCTCCTCTTCTGTCAGCGAAGCCTTACCCGATATTGCCATAAACCGGCTCGGTTTAAATCCAAGACGGACATTCTCTGCACCTGGGCTAACCGGCGGCGTGCCGCAAATCATTATTCCGACAATCCCTGGGAATCGAGAGATAAGCTCCAAACCGATATGCCCTCCCAGTGACCATCCGAAAACAGCAACTTTATCGATGCCCAATTTTTCCAGTACTTCGATGATGCAAAGGGCATAACCAGATATCGAATAGGTTCGGCGAGGGTCCACTGCATTTGATGAAGCACCATGCCCTGGTAAATCAATAGCTAAAATCCGGTATTCGTCACCAAAACAGTGAATCTGATGGCGAAAAATTTCTTTACAACTTGAATTACCGTGTATAAGGAGGACCGGTAACCCATCACCTCCCGTATCAGAAACAGAGATGACAGCATGACTGGTATGAATATCGTATTGTGAAATAGCCATAATACTTTATTTCCTTATGAATATTATTGTAAGTTGCCATTCTTCGAGGATTTGCATGAATGCGTTTAAAGACGCCAATAGCGCTGTGCAAAAGTGACTTGAACATGTTTGAAGACCAGCCAGGCAGAGACAGATAAACGCAAAGCCAGAGTATCAACTATTGATGTAGAAAAGCCTGCGGCTCATCACAAGCAGGAAGGGGTAGGTAAAGCAAATTATGTAACACCTGTAATATTTTAACAGGATCAAAACACTTTTTTTCAGGGGCAAAACATCATGATAATCAACGTCAGAATAAACGTCGCTCTGTTCAATTGCACATTACAATTAAGCAATATATCAAGGCGCCCCTGAACGTCGAAATAGAACGTCTTAGGATACGCCAAGATAATTAATTCAAAGTACGGAATTTAATTAAAGCAGAGGCTTCTCCCCTCTTTGCCACCAGCGCAATAGAAGTTTATCAATACTTTCCATTGCACTGCCGGTGAAACGCTCTACCATGCGTTTACGGCGTGTATAACTGACACCAATAACTTCACAATTATCTATTTGAGCAATCAGCAGATCATCGCTGACGCCAATTTCGTCAATCAATCCCTTCTCTTTCGCTTGTAAGCCATACCAATATTCGCCTGTTGCCACACTTTCTACATTAAGCGATGGACGATGTGTATGGATAAACGCTTTGAATAGTTCGTGAGTCTGATTCAAATCTTCCTGAAATTTCTTCCGACCCTGCTCTGTATTTTCCCCCAACACAGTCAGTGTACGTTTATATTCACCAGCCGTATGAAGTTCTACATCGATATCATTCTTCTTCAATAGTTTATGAATGTTAGGAATCTGAGCGACCACGCCAATAGAACCAATAATGGCAAAAGGCGCAGCAACAATGCGATCAGCAACACAAGCCATCATATAACCGCCACTGGCAGCAACTTTATCTACAACGATAGTTAAACGAATGCCTTTCTGGCGCAAACGGACAAGCTGAGAGGCCGCCAATCCATAGCCATGCACCATTCCTCCAGGGCTTTCAAGACGTAACAACACTTCATCTTTTGCATCTGCCACGGCCAGAATTGCGCTAATCTCTTCACGTAATGAATCGACTTCATGTGCATCCATACTCCCTTTAAAATCCAGTACATAAAGACAAGGTTTCTGTAACCCTTTATGACCAGCCTTAGCGTCACTTTTCTTCTGCTTGGATTCGAGCTTTTGTTGCTTATTAAACTCTTTCTGCCAAACTTTTCCTTCCGCTTCTGTCATGCGCGCCCGCTGCATTTGACGCTGCTTATCCCGATATGACTCACCGAGATCGGTAAGTTTTAATTCTCCTTTTAGCGAAGATTTCCGCATTCCCATGCCAATACCAAACACAGCCAAAGCAATAACCGCCAATACCAGAGTAACTACTTTGGCTAAAAACAACCCGTAAAGAGATAAATACTCCACAAAATTCACCTTTTTCTGCTTAACCTGAATAACTAAAATAAATACATTTAGGTTTTTTCATTTAAAAACAATGTTTTATAATTGATTGACATTTAAAAAAACAAATTATGCACACAACTATGTACAAATGAAAACGTTCAGTATATCGGTCTCAGTAGCCAATTCTACACCATTAGAGGGGGAAATGGGGATCAGTTCAAAAATGATGAAACAATAGGAAAATAAGCTGTATGGTTGTGAGCAATAAGGGCCAAACGGCCCTATCATTATGCGGCCTTTACAATGTAGCTAAATGCAATATTGCGAGGGCGATTCTCTGAGGCTACAGGAACAACCCTTGACGCCAGGAATCCAAAGCCGTATGGAGTATCCGTGTTAGAAACATTTAGCGATTTGAAACTGCCATCTGTCGCTATTCCAAGAACTTGACTAGCATAAATAGCACCTCTTGTTGCCAAATGATAGTTTGGCGCTATCATGCCGGGAAATGAGCCTTCGATATTTCTGATAGCATCCCCCTGAGGAGTTAAAATTCTACGGCCGCTATCAACACCTCGGCTATCATCCCAGCCTCGAATAAATTCCCCTCTTAAATCGGGTAATCTACCGTCAGGATAAGCTTCCGCTAATTTCGGGTACTGTAATTTATCAAAAGCGGAACCGTTACAAGTGAAATAGCCAGTCGGTGGATGAGGCAATGGCCAAGGAATAGGAGAACCAACAGGAACTTCACTGACTGTTTTAATTCGATCATCTGTATATTCACGTAATGAATTTGCTATTTCCTGAGCAAGCTTTTGTGTAACTGCCAATGTGTCACTATTGCCAATCACATTTGTAAGCTGAACAGCACCTTTTTGTGTTAATGAAGCGCAGGGAATGTCTGTTGTAATTTTTTGTTCTAATGCTCGATTTAATTGCGAGGTAAGTTTGGCAATGTCTCCATTATCCAAAACGTCAGCGCCAGACTGTTCTGCAATAAAACTAGCCATAACGGATGATATTGTTGAAGATTGACGTAATACCTTATTTAATACATGAGTAGAAACATTATCGGGTGGAAATCCTGCCTGTAAACTCTGGCTTTCTTCATATTTTTCTTGACTTACTGCATTAGCATCATCACTAATAGAAAAGGCTTTAAAATCATTTCGTTGGTTCATATACCTTCCTCAAATTAAATAATATTATTTCGTAATCAATATATTTAAATCATTGTAAAAATAGCATTCCTACAACTCATACCAATCAAAGTCTAGTATTAGAAAAATAATCATGCGTTGTTTTTATTCCTTATAAGGTTAATTATTTTTATATAATTGGTTATAATAGATGATTCAATATCAAAAATTTACCATTCATTCCCCAAAAATGATGAAATGGCATATTTAATTAATGACATATCACCACCTATGGTCATTTTAGATACAAAAAAACCGCAATTAAGCGGTATGTATGAAAAAATTCACCAAAGCGGATTTAGTTATATAATTTATCTTTGCTTATAATGTTAACGATATGATTGCAGCAATCATGAGATATCGAGTTCGGTTCCCACCGAGAAAGCTCACTCATAGAAAGATGTGTAACACTCCAGGGCCTAACACCATTAATCCCAATTCCACCCTCTGTCAGCACATCAACAAATTTATGCCGTATGGTGTCATACACCCTAACATCAGCTAATGCTATTATTCCGCTCGCCCACAATGTACCACCAGCAACACTTTGAATATTATCGCAAATAATATGATTGTGCTTTAAGACCAGCCTTCTGTATATTGAACGCCCCAGACCTGCTGCCTGATAATCTGGCGAAATAAATGCCCCCTTTATCTGTTTGCCTGTCTTTTTTATACCACAATCATAGAAATTAAAATCACTGTATGCAATACGACCTATTAACTCATCCTCATCAGGATTATGCATATCAAGATCTATTAGATGCTGAATAATTTCTTGTTCATTATAACCACTATCAAGCATCTCAAGAGACTGCAACCTATAATAATCCTCAGTGAAGCATCCTAACCGTATGATTCCTACGTAGTAATGATACTCGCCACCACTTAAGAGGTACTCAGTTACCTCTAATAAATCACCATCTTTTGATAAGTGATAGAACTTTTCTACAATCTCTTCTTTTATACAGTCAGGTTTTTTACTTAAATCTTTAATATACGAATCGTTCAGATCAGGGGCCATCTTTATCTCAACTACACACTAGCAACAGGATTATGTTTCTGAATAAAATCACAAACCGTTTTTTCAATATTGGTATTTATTGAAGACAATCTATCTTCCAGTTCAGGATACTGATATGCCGGATTCACAAGATACCTTATCTTGTCTTTACAAACAGTAAGTTCAGCATATGGGATCACTCTGAACTTGTTTGAGTTGTCTACGCTTTCAACAGTAACGATAAACAATTGACGCTTAATATTAACTCTACAGCTTAAGCGCCTAACAGAAAACATCCTCTGTGATGGTTCATCAAAAAAAGAATCAATAACTTCTGTTGAGTGGCTAATAGTCTGTATAGATCTGGTATGTTCAGTTCTCATATAGCCCTCTAATGTTATGAAATTGAAGTGAGTAGCGCTTAACATGATACAAATTTATATCACTTAACGTGATAATAGTCGTATTGAACCTCTAGTTCAACAAATTTAACAACCAGCTGCCTGTACAACAATGTCCAGTCGTAATCATGATCCCGGCCAGCTTCAGTTACCTAAGTTTCCGATTACGACATTGCTTCAATAACGAGGCTAGCTGATATGCCAGTATCTTAATGCTTCGTGAAAACCACCAGTGTTAACTGATGGTTATTAGTATATTTCCGATATAGCCTTATATTGAGGCCATAAATAATTCAGGTTGGCTTTAACTAAATAAAACCGTTACATAGCTCTTGTAATTTATCAATAATACGCCCCACATGAAAACCGTCACAAGTAGCATGATGCACCTGAATTGCCAAAGGCAACTGAGTTTGATTTCCATTTTTATAAAATTTCCCCATTGTAAATATGGGTGGAAAATAATCCGTAAAATTCGCAACGTTTAAGTTAAATCCATCAAAACTCACCCACGGCACTAACGATATATGAAAATGGTTTTCAGGTAATGCTGGTTTAGAAAAAAAGCAAAGATCATCTTTATAGGTTTCATAATCAGCAGAATAGTTTTTCATAAACTCTGGCAGATCAGAATTGAACTCAGTCCAAATCGCTGAGAATGTTTCTGTTTCCTTGTGAAAGATTGTATATGCAGGATTTACATCATCCCATACAATTAATTCTTCATCTTTTATAGCCATTCTGAACTCAGAGTAAGAGTTCACAATTTTTGATATTAAGTAAATCATGGTTGGATAGAATTTATATTGTTTTTCTACTAACGAAGATAACAAATAGGTAATATCAATTTTCGTTGTTAGACTAAATCCGCATTGCACAACATTACGATAATGAAAGAAATGCTCTTTCCTATCCCAGCGATCTATATCAATCTTTGAGTAATTCATATTTTTCCCTTCTAATGTGAAATTTAACAAATTGATTAAATTAGAAGGGCTGCTCTTTCTGTTTGTATTGGACTCATAATCACTCCGGTATGAAATTGGATTAAATACTCACTCTCTGGCGAAGAAAAATTATACATTAGCTAAAAACAAATAACTACCAACACAGCACTCCACCGTTAACATTTGCTCACTCAACTCCAAAGAACGGGAAAGAGTAGTTTGGAAAACAGAAAATAATGCTGTCCATGTTCAACATTGATCTTGATAATATAACAAATGCGTTACAGTCTTATAATTATAACGAATAAGTTATGAGACCGGTATGTGGGAAGTTATAACTACAATGGAGAAATAATTATGGCTAATTACAGAGAATTGTTAGCACAAGAAAGCCCGGAAATGCAGGCTCGTGTTGAAAAGCGAGTTGAACAAGCGAGTATCAAATTGGCTCTTAGTCCTATGATTCAGAAGGTCAAAAAAGACTTATCGCAGGCGGTATACACATAACGGCAATTTCACTGTCACTTAAAGTGAGCATGGCAAGCCTCTACCCTTAGAGGCCCCTTCGCCTTATTGTAAACAAAGTAAAGCTAACGACGCCTGCAATGTTTTCCGTTTATCTCCTGAGCAACCAATCTTGGCAAATTTGACTCAATATATAACTTTCTGTTTTGATAGCCCGAACGGCCTCCGACGGTAACAAATCGCGCCGTCAACAACAGGGAATCTTCAAATGTTACATTACCAACCAAAACATGACCTCCTACAGCAACGTATTATTTTGGTGACCGGAGCTGGAGAGGGTATTGGTCGTGAAGCGGCTTTGACCTATGCACGCCACGGTGCACAGGTGATCTTACTTGGCAGAACAACACACAAACTGGAAGCTGTCCAAAAAGAGATTAAACAAGCAGGCAATGCCCCTGCAACTATTTACACAATGGATCTACTTACCGTCACAACCGAAGAATGCCAGGCATTCGCCGACAATTTAGCGCAACATTATCTACGCCTGGATGGTGTATTACATAATGCAGGATTACTTGGCGCTGTCGCACCGATGGCAGAGCAGCCAGTGCAATTATGGCATGATGTTATGCAAGTCAATGTCAATGCGACTTTTATGCTAACTCAAGCGTTGCTGCCACTACTATTGAAGTCCCCTGACGGATCATTAATCTTTACCAGTTCGAGCGTTGGCCGCGAAGGTCGTTGTGGTTGGGGAGCCTATTCTGCCTCTAAATTTGCCACCGAAGGCATGATGCAAGTTTTAGCCAAAGAATATAAACACACTTCTCTACGCGTTAACTGTATTAATCCCGGCGGTACACGCACAAATATGCGCGCCCGTGCATTCCCTAACGAAAATTCTGCTAAACTGAAAACACCGGCAGATATTATGCCGCTGTATCTTTACCTTATGGGCAGCGATAGTCTGCATAAAACAGGCATCAGTTTTGATGCACAACCTGGACGCAAAACAGGACCAGCCGAATAATGACAATCAATGACAACCAGCATCAAAAAAGGCAACAACGTCTAAAAGAAAAAGTGGATTCCCGTATTGAAGCAGCCCAGTTAGAACGGGGTATTCTTATCGTTTTTACCGGCAATGGCAAAGGCAAAACCACCGCTGCATTTGGCACAGTGACCCGTGCGATAGGTCATGGATTTCGGGCCGGCGTGATCCAGTTTATCAAGGGTAAATGGGAGAATGGCGAGAAAAATCTGCTAGAACAGCATGGAGTGAATTTCCATGTTATGGCGACAGGTTTTACCTGGGAAACTCAAAGCCGGGAAACGGACACTGTAGCCTGCCATCAGGTATGGCGCCATGCGTTAGAGATGTTATCTGATCCCAATCTGGATCTGGTTGTCCTGGATGAACTGACTTATATGGTGAGTTATGGCTATCTTCCGCTGGAAGAAGTTGTTACTGCGCTCAACCGCCGACCGGAGCACCAATCCGTTATTATCACCGGTCGCGGTTGTCATCGTGAATTATTGGAAATGGCAGATACCGTCACAGAAATGCGCCCGGTAAAACATGCCTTTGACGCCGGCATTAAGGCACAAAAAGGGATAGATTGGTAAAAAGGCCCCGCTATGACACGAGGCCCAGAAAACTTAACGGCCTTTTGGTGCGGTCGTTCGCCCCGCCTTCTGGCGTGAACTGCCTGGACGTTTTCCTGCCGATGGACGCGATGCGACTTGAGCATGGCGTTTAACCGCTCGGCGGATCTGGTTAGCTTTAAGACGACGTTGATCAGGTCCCACTGCCACTTTAGAAACCGTCTCTTCATTCAAACCCACTAATTGACGCAAGTAGTTGATTTGCTCCAGACCCAACTCTGTCCACCCCCCGCGTGGTAAACCTTTTGGCAAGCCAATATCGCCATAACGCACACGAATAAGGCGGCTCACCTGTACATCAACCGCTTCCCAAAGACGACGAACCTCCCGATTCCGTCCTTCTGTCAGCGTGACGTTATACCATTGATTCATCCCCTCGCCGCCTTTAAACGCGATAGTGCGGAATGAAGCGGGACCATCTTCCAGTTGAATCCCCTTAGCCAGTTGCCTCACTTTAGCATCATCAACTTCACCAAAGACACGGACAGCATATTCGCGTTCAACTTCACGGCTTGGGTGCATCAAGCGATTAGCCAGCTCCCCGTCCGTGGTAAACAGCAACAAACCACAGGTATTCACATCCAGACGCCCGACCGCTATCCAGCGGGAACCTAGCAATTTAGGCAGACGATCAAAAACGGTTGGCCGCCCTTCTGGATCATGGCGAGTACAAAGCTCACCCTCTGGTTTGTAATAAGCCAGAACACGGCAAACCGCTTTTTGTAATTCTTTGATATTTAATATCCGTCCATCAAGGCGGATTTTCGTGGCGGGCTGAACTTCAAGGCGATCGCCTAAAGTGGCAATCTTACCGTCAACACTGACGCGCCCCTGTTGAATATAACCTTCTATTTCGCGGCGGGAACCGTGGCCGGAACGCGCGAGGATTTTCTGTAACTTTTCAGATTTCTGTGTCTTACCGCTCATTGAGCAACCTCTGTTGTCGCCTTCACAGGCGTCGTTTTATATGTCAGTCAATACGTTATGATGGAATTCATCTATAACAAACTGATTTTAATACATTTAATAGCATAGAATGTCAGAAAATACACCATACATTCTAATTCCGTAGTTACGCATTCTACACGAATTTTAAAATCAATGATGCTAATAAATGTATCTATTTATCACTCAACATTGAATTTGCTCAGAAAAAGACAGAGATATTACTGCACCAATTGGACTAAAATATAGCTACAGAAAATAAGCGGCTCTAATCCTCAAAAGATCAAAAAAAAACCCAAATATAATAAAGTCATTAATCCCAAGGAATAGTAAGATTTTTATAATTATTTAACTCACCCATTCTTCCAATTATCAAATAATTAATAAGATATAATTTTGAATAATATAAAAATGGCCATAAATTATAAATTTCAGGCCGCCATTTCATTAAATTTTATTTAAATTACCATTAATAGGACCAGCGGGAGCATTTGAGCAGAAACTTACGGTTGCGAAGTCATTGAACCATAACTTCCTAGATAGGGGGCTCGTGGCGGCCCCCTGAAAATGACGAATAGTGGTAACATACCCAGAGTTTTCAAGGGGCTTTATATCGAAGCCAAATGCCTGAAGCCCCACTAAACCACGGGTCTCACAGTTTTTATCCTTACTTACTCATCCATAACGATGTTTGATTCGCTGATCACGTTTTTCCCCTTTGACGGAAAAGCCTCCAGTACGGTATGCCGAAGCCTGTTTTGACAAAAAATCAGGGTGGCATTACCGGTTACGGAAAAAGCAATGAAATCCAGTATGCAACTATCCAGCAGCAGATTGACCAGCGCGACATCCCCCGGGGCAGACACCTCTATATGACCCGCCTGCAAACGGGAAGTCTGGAGAGACAGATGTTGCGAAGAAAAACGTGCCGGTTGCTGATTCTCCCCGCCCCAAAACTCACAACGGGTAAAGTTCAGGCGGTTTCCTTCCAAGGTATGGCCATTGATTCCCCAGAATACCGTGTCATAAAAATTGACTGGTGTGGTAACGCTGTTGTCTGTCAGCGCACTGCCATCATCCGGCAGGGTGAAACCACACCCGGTAATCAGATTCGGTCGCGCTGAACGCGATGAACTCTGTGTAATACGAAGCACGCCATTACTGGTACAACCGGACATCTGCAGGCCATCAGCATTCACCCAGAGCATGCCTGAGCCGGCGATACAGGGATTCGCCAGCACGGTCACATCCTCAAGTGTCAACTCACTGACACCAGCTCGCGCAACAAACCAGGGGCAAACATGCTTACTGACATGGATACGCCGTGCGGCATTGCCCCATGTGGCCCCGGAGTTGGCAAACGTCATCAGACCTGAGTTACAGGCATAGGTAAGGTCATGCTCATACTGTCCATGGGTAACAAAAGGGCCTTTTTCCGCACTCTGGCCATCAGCATGGCAATTTTCGACCCGACAGTAAGCCGATGCAGTAAAATCATTCAGGTGGCGGGCATTTGATACCCGGCAATCACTGACATGACCGTACAGACAGTATATTTGTTGGGTCAGATAACCTGCACCGCCCGTCGCCGTATCCGGGGGATTCACCAGCGAACACTGTTGGGTACGGTAATGTGTGTTCCAGCGCCGCATAATGGCCGGCCAGAATGAACCGGTGGCGTGAATGCCTTCAACGTTGGCCCGTACCGCATATTCAAACGCCAGCGGATGGCTGCCGGTAACCGGATCGGCGCCTGCGCCAGTAAACCGCATGTTTTTAACCGCGATATCCTGTACCGGCACAATGTGTTGCCAGGTTATCTGCCGGCCAGGTAATAATGCCCAACCAGTGAAATAGCCGACCTGAATATGGGTGGCGTCCACAATGTTGGTAACCTGAACCAGTTTCTGCAATTCACGGGCGGCACTGCCGGCGGTCGCATCCACCTGTACGGTGTACCACTCCCCCACATGAAAACGGTGGCTGTCAGTCACCGGAAACACATCGGTTTGCTCCGGCAACAATTCAGTCAGCACCTCGTCCCAGGAATCCCCTTCCGGTGCTCCCTGAAAGAACAGCACTGCGGCAAAGGGGGCATTGCTTCCTGCCGGTTCAATACCCTGGGTGGAAAGATGAAAAGACTGAAAGTCCAGCGTAATACCGGAACGACTGAAGCGATGCCGACGCTGAAACCACAGGTTGCTGAAAGCATTAACCGTCACGATACCTGGGTCATTTACCAAGGCATCCAGAGCATCATCCGCCGGTTTGTTGTCATCCAGTATGCCGAACATCCTGAAATCACCGATGCCCCGATGCTGAAGATGCCAGCGGCCCTGAGAGGTTATCCCGGAGGCAATGACGGTACCGCTGTTGTCTTCCGCCTGGCTTTTGGCATGCCAGACATAGTGACCGCCGCCGCCATCACCGCACCGGTAATAGCCGCTGACATAAACGGCGCTGTCGCCGCTAGGTGGGTAGCGTTTCAAGGTGGAAATGGCATCAATCGTGTTCATGGCTGTTCCTCATCAAATGTCATGGTGTAGCATTAACCCATGCCGTCGTAATACCTTTCCGGGATGCCGGCTGGAGCATTAGCCAGTAACGGTCTACGCTTTGATAATTAAAACATAAATCTGAGTTATTTTCTGGCCTGCCAGTACCGTCTTTCGTCCTGGCGCACGGCGGGGATAACCGTCCTTCTTTCACTGGGGCTCGCGCTGGGACAATTATCCATCATGGGAATGATTAATACCGGCGTGCAACGCATTTATGGGCTGGGCACCCTCTTTGTCTGGGATATGGCCGCCATTTCCGTGGCAGAGAACCGCTATTTATTGCCCCTTATCTGCCGAAGGTAACGACGGAGACGCCGGTTTTAGCTGACCTGAAGGAAAAATATACGCCGCGGGTGAACACCCCAGTACACGAAACAGCCGAAATAGTCCTGTACTTCAAACCGCAATCTGTTTTCCATTTTTTCTCACCTGCCTGCTGATTTTTTTTTATCGAAACCCGTTGAGAGCATAGGGAATTAAGAACAGAGTTTCAAGAATAGGTTTCGAGAATCGCTAAGCCCTGAAACTACGTCATATAAAAAACAATAGATTCGATTCTCACAAACCAGGATTTTCTTTACAGCGAAAGATTCCTGACTCAGCGGCAACGTTACCAGCCGGTTACGTTGCCACAGGATTTCTCTGACGAGGAAATGGCACGGGACTGGACGTTAACCACATCTGATCATCTGATCAACAGAAAATTGGTCGCTACCGTGCTCGTTCCCGTCTGTTTATCGCCAATGGTTATTACGAAAAGGCGATTGGGATATATACGCACGTATCCGATCAATATTCTGTGTACAGCACTAAAGCGATTTCCTGTAATCCAAGATCGGGTTGACCGCACAGTTAATTATGGTGTTTTCACACCATTACTGAATAAAACGGCAGATTTGGACATTATTGAGGAACAATGGGATGCGATGATTCATATATCGCAATCTCTCAAAGAGCGTACAGTACCGGCCCATGTCATCGTAGAGCGGCTCACCAACAGTTTTCCATCTGATCGTCTTTCTAAGGCGTTTACCAATCTGGGTCGACTGATTAAGACGGAATATATTCTGCGCTATATGACCGATCAGGATTTACGTCGTACAGTTCAGCTTCAGCTCAATAAAGGCGAATACCGGCATAAGTTACCCAGATGGATATTTTTTGCAAACCAGGGCGAATTCACGACCGGTGATTACGAAGAGATCATGAATAAGGCCAGCGCCCTGAGTCTGGTATCCAATGCAATCCTGTACTGGAACACATCAAAAATAAGCAACATTGTTAATGGGTTACGTGAAAATGGTGATGTCATAGATGATAACGTATTAGCCCATATCTCTTTACTACCCTATAAACACGTATTACCCAATGGCACTTATTTTGTTGATGGAGAACCTTACGGTACTGAGCCTACCGAAAGGGCAAAACCGTAAGTTTCTGTTCAAATGCTCCCGCTGGTCCTAATATTAAATTAATGGATTAAAAGTCAACCTTAGTAAAGAGCGATATCCTATCACTCTTGAATTGGTGATGGATTTGCAATACTTTTCAGTGAATCAGGAAGTGTTTCACTAAGATACATATCACTAATTTTTGGCAAATTTTTAACATAGAGATCATATGGCATCCAGAATGATTTCCCCTCAAATCGGTTATTCTGGAATATATCATTTTGTATTTCTTCTGGAATATTATCCCATTCAGCAGAACCGGGAGAATATGGACCTTTGTATTTAACGACATTCCACGGATTATGCAATCGTACCAATTTAATATCATTCCATTGCTGAGCATCTAATATTAAATAGGCATGACCTGATACCAAATCCGTAGACGAGCCGGTTCCTTGATAAGTCACATGATGTTTTACTGTAAAGATATCGATAAATTTCTCATCCCAAATACGATCTTTATTATCCTGATTAATACTGGTATTTGCTGTTGATTCTATACCAAAATAGATTTCATTACCGCCGCCTAAATTCTCATAGCTTCCATGCAATTTCGCAAATGCTTTTTCAATCAGGTAATACCAAAACTCATTTTTATCTTCCATAGCAGAAAAACTGACTCGTGGCAGATCATCATCAATCAATAAATAACCAATCATCGATTGATTGATGATTCTGATCGAATAAACACCCGTTGGATTATAAACCGGCGGATAGATAGCAGAAAATAACACATTATGCCCTTCAGGATGGGATACAATTGCCCCAATGGTGCTAACAAAGCCGCAATTACCAAGATAAAGCTGGCCCATATCGATCATCTCTATCCCTTTAATAAACATGCTAGGGGATTCAATAAAATCTTTAATACGCTTATGTTTGTCAACTCCCCCACTTTGCCATTGCTCAGGAAGATATGAATCATCGATTAAATAGGCACTCTTCGCTGATAACGATTTAATTAAGGCCAATACCGGATCTTTTGCATATAAAGTGACGCCTTTAAAGTCAAAAGGTTCACAGGTAGCCAAAATATCATTTAACTCACTTAATTTTACCGCTTTATCAGGATCTCCGCTCAATGCTTCTTGCACTGATTTTTCAGTATATGCGTCACGTCCACATGCGATTAAATCCCTATCCGGTGATTTCGGCCATGTATGAACATTAGCGACATAAACTGGTTTATCGGAGAAATTAACAACTGACATTTTCAATATCCCTTGATCTTATAATAAATGGATAACCTTACGCTGTTATTTATATTAAATAACCAGCCCAAAGTTTTATACCTAATAGTATGATTAAATAATTAGCAAATAAACTTATCTTAGGTGCGGTAAATATTTCCTTATTACGTTATTAAAATCAACTTAATTATTGAATAGATAATGATTTTATTTTATTGAGTCAGTATTAATAATTCGAAATAATAATAACCGTTCCAATTCAATTAAAAAATCAAAAATATAAAGCCTGCGTATAATACACAGGCTTTATATAGATTCTGAAAATAATTACGACATAGCTTATAAGAATGGTGTGATATTGCCAGCACCTTCCCGTATTACAACCGGCGTATCCTCAGTTAAATCAATTACGGTTGTCGGTTGTTGCCCTAAATAACCCCCGTGAATAATCAGATCAACCAATTTTCCCAAATTATCTTTAATTTCTTCAGGATCAGACTCAGCAAAATCATTGCCTGGCAAAATCAGGCTAGTGGACATCAATGGCTCACCCACTTGTTCAAGCAGCGCCAAGGCAATTGGATTGGATGGAACACGTAACCCGATAGTTTTCCGCTTATCATTCATCAAACGACGAGGGACTTCTTTCGTCGCACGCAAAATAAACGTGTAATTGCCCGGTGTATTATTCTTAATCAGACGAAAAGCCGAATTATCGACATAAGCATAGGTCGATATCTCCGACAAATCTCGGCACATTAAGGTGAAATTATGATGACTGTCTAACTGGCGAATACGACATATCCGAGTCATCGAATCTTTATCTTCCAGATGGCAACCAATCGCATAACCGGAATCAGTAGGGTAAACAACCACCCCACCCTTTTTAAGCACATCCACACTTTGCCCTATTAAACGCGGCTGCGGATTATCAGGATGAATATAAAAAAACTGGCTCATAAATTACCTCTTAATTTTATGCAGCCCCTACAGTGACCAGTTACGCCATATTGGTACCACATCACCGGGCAACCACAATTTACGCCCTAGCTCTATCCATGAACAAGGCTGGTGAAAATCAGAACCTAACGAAGCCATCAAATCATATTCCCGCGATAATTGACCGAGATATTGCCGCTCGTTAGGCGCCTGCTGGCACTGTGCAACTTCCATTGCATCACCACCATGTTGTTTAAACCAGACAATCAGACGCTTCAACCATTTGGTCGATAAATCATATCGTCCCGGATGAGCGATGACTGCTTGACCACCTGATTGATGAATGGCATCAATAGCTTGTTCAATTGTACACCATTGCGGTGGGACGTATCCGATTTTTCCCTTTGCCAGATACTTTTTAAATATTTTCGCCACTGTTGGCTCCCTGCCTATTTCAATTAAATAACGGGCAAAATGGCCTCGTGTCACTTGTCCACCATTCGCTAACCGATTAGCCGCCTCCCAAGCATCGGGAATACCCACCTTTGCCAATTTGCGACCTATCTCAATGCCTCTCTCTTTTCTGAGCTCAGTTTGTTTTCTGAGTAATGTGACCATTGCATTTGATTGAATATCAATATTCAAACCAACAATGTGAATCTCCATATTTTCCCACAGAGTGGATATTTCAACCCCCGATATGAGCTTTAATGGCAAATCATGTTGGTTGATATATTCATGGGCTGGCAAAATAGCGTCCGTCGTATCGTGATCAGTCACAGCCAAGACATTAACGCCCATCGCCACCGCTCGTTCGGCCAACTCTGATGGTGAAAGTAAGCCATCCGATGCGGTCGTATGGTTATGAAGATCGTAAATTGTCACCCATTCAGTGACTGAATTTGTCATTATTCTTTTCTCTGCCCAAATACGCGATGGGATAGCTTAACGGTAAATGGGGGAGTTTTACAGAAAGAACGATGTTCAGCCCTAAAATGTCAGGCTGAACATGATTATTTTAAGAATGAAAAAATTGACGGATAAGAAAAATGATATCCCTTTTTACTGGCAAAGAAGAATTAATCAGCGTTTTTCTTCATCTCGCCAATAGATTTCAAATAATAGGGCTTACCCGGATTATAAAGTGGCCCCATGTCGATGGTCTCATCATTAGATTTGGCAATATAGCCCATCCCTTCTCTGGCTGCATTCGCCAACAAGCCGCAATCCTGATCGCCTGACCAAGAAAATATGCCGCCCAATTTATTCTTAGCGACGTATTCCGCTTTCTGCTTCACCGTGCGAGGGGTATCTAATGAAATAAAGTGTCCCTCTTTTTCACTAAACAAGAAATCGGCATCAGCATTGGTATCCGTCATTAACACAAAACCATTTTTCCCGGTAGCGAGAGTGTGTTCACTATCCAGATAATTATTAACAATATCAAAGAATTCAGGCGAGCCTTTTTCCATTGTTCCTAACGCATCGCCAGGTTGATTATATCCGCGCGTTTCAAGATTTGCCCCTTTCCCTGCACGACCATAGTTAGCATAGCCTAAATGAATTTTCTCCAAAGGTACGCCAAGCTCCTGATGTAAGTAATTAATAGCAACTTCCGCGGATAAATCAGACTCACCTGACGGATCAGGATCTTTTGGCGAATAGAGATTCGTATGATGACCGATATAAGGCGCCCACCCGGTACCAAAATAGTCGTAACTCATTAAGAAAATATTATCCAGACCATTCTTAACTAATTCGGCAATATTGGATGTTGCTAATTTCGTTTTTACACCACTACAAGCAATGGAGATCTCTTTTCTATCCTCTCGCCCAAATCGACTATCCAAAGACTGACGTAATTCTTTAATTAACAGAGCGTAATGTTCTCCATCTTTTTCCGGATCATAAATATTACCCTCCTCACCTGGGCTGCCGGGATATTCCCAGTCAATATCGACACAACTGAACATAGGAAAGCGCTCAAAAAAATCAACAATACTGTCAACAAAAACACCACGTTTTGTCTCATCAGCCGCCATCACGGAGAAATAACCGGACATACTCCAGCCGCCAATACTAAAAGCTAATTCAAGTTTATGGCCAGATAAACGCGCCGTTTTTTGCAATTCGCGTAACCCACCTAATAAACCCGAAGCTCTCTTTTGTTGATAATAAGGCAAAAATGTTCCTGGCCCGATATCAGTATTCGCACTTTCTTTCGGTAATCCCACATTACGGGCAGTCCCTAAATCACCATAAGGATCAAGTGGAACAATATGGCCTTCCGTAATTTTTATTTCACTCTGGCTATTCCAACCCTCCGCCACTTCTTTGATCTTATCTCCTTTTACGCCAGTATCACCGTAAATACCCAAAAAGCTGAATATTAATTTATCATAGGCAGTCACATTGATAGTACTTAAATCAAATCCTCTGCCCCGATAATCCGCCCCTTTATCCTCACCATCTAAACGCGCATCATATTGGCACCAATCAGTAATATAAGCAGAAAGTTTCGGTCTGGATTTATCGCTTTCATATTCATTAAACATCGGGCGGCAAACACGCGTCGCAGTATAAGAAAGGTTGCCCGCTGAACCATCCGGTTTAAAATTAACATCCGGTCTTTGATAGGTTTGTTCTGTAATAGCATCCGGTTGTAAAACCGGTGAAGGAATATCTTCGGTTGGGTCAACACGCCCATCGGTAGGATTCCCATGTTGTTTTATCTCTTCGTCCGTCGCCTGACGAATATATTTCCAGGCATTATGCGGTGTTCCCTCTTTAGCCTCAGGATCGGGAATATGCCAGCGCTCAACCCAATAGGTATTGGTATAAACACCACTATTAAAAATAACATTATAAACTTGGCCCCCTGCCTGATTATTCCATGCGGTTAATGGTTCACCAATAATATCACTTATGTCGGACATGGATTTCGATGAGGTATAAGTATATTTGTTTACCATTTATAAACTCCAATGCGATTTATATTTAGCCTCCACATAAATAGAAGAGGCTAATTTGAATGTTAATGATAACGAGTAAGAACTTTAAATTCAGATGACTGATTCATTTAATTCTTAATTCTCGTCATGCCAAATCTGGGTTTTCCTTGTTCAATAATGCTTTAACAGCCGTGCCAAATGATGCAGACCCTTCCTGCGCGGTATATCGAATATGAAGAATAACATCGGTCAAACTTTCTAAATCCTGCGAGGTATTGGTAAATTGGAAATTCCAACTCGATCCTACCCCTACGCCTTCAAAGGGTAAGAAACGTTCATCATCGAAATTAAGCGTAAACATTCCGCTATCATTAATACCCGTAGATAAAGCGATTTGTTGATTAGGTTGTATGCTGCGGACCGTATAAGGCGTTTCCGCCCGAATTCCTTCTTTTAACATCTTTTCAACAGTTTTGAGATCCGCTTTTGTCGTATAACTGCTCACACCCGACAAACTTAATTTGGCGCAGATATCTTCATAAGGCCCAATTAACATAGGCAATGTCACTGAAACAGATTTAATCCGCCGATTAAATAACCCCGGATAATCTGCACCAAATTGTTTTAATTCATCCAAATTAAAGGTAATTGCATTATGCGCTTTTAAAGCTCTGAGATTATCTTCCCAAGACTCATCCAATAAAGATTTAAGCGAAATCGTTTTGATAATTTCCAATTTACGTGAATTTTGCTCAACATAAGTGCGTTCCATACGTTGCAGAGCCAATTTCAAATTCTCACCGACCAACAACCCTTGATAAAGGTCATTCCAACTCGCGCCATCAATAAAATTCTGCTCTCCTAATCCAAGCTCATACTGTAAAGAGGCTTGTGCGGATAAACACAGCGATGAAACAGCATCATAAGCCTGTAAATAAAGGCTTGAAATCTGGCTAATCATCCAAGTATATAAACTTTCATTAGTAAAACGGCTGGAGAAATAAGCCAACAGTGCCTGAGATTGTTGTTGTTGCGCTTCAACTTGCGCCAAACGCTTACGTGCGGCGCTGACCTGCAACTGCTGAATATTAATCTGCTGATCAATAGATTTTGCTTCCCATTCAGCCTGTTTATATTGCAGCTCCCACTCCTGCCGGCGACGGCGATAAGATTCAGAAACACTGAGGCTGTCAGCTTTAGTGCTATCAGATTGATGTTTCAAAGTTGCTATTTCAGCAACCGCATTTAAAGCTGCCCCCCAATGTGACCCCCCAACGGCCAATCCATAAATATTGGGAACTAAATCCAGGGCCGCCGCCGCCGTTCTTGAGACTTGCGAAGCCAATAAGGCAGAAGATGCCTGAGATTGCAATTCAATAACCTGCTGCTCCGTTGACGAAATATTTTCATCATAAAGACTTTTATAATGTTCGTACCGCTCCTGAGCAGATTGTTTGCTCACCTGCAACGCATCAAGACTGGCCTGATTAATATTGATATCTTGTTGCTGGAGGTCAACAGCAAAACGGTAGAGATCATTATTCTGAACCATCTGAAATGATTCAAAACTCAAATTATCTTTCCGCTCTAATAGGCTTAACAACGTGCTGCCAAATTGTATCAATGTATCAACGCCCGATTTCGCCCGCGCTAACATCGGCTCAAAACGATAATTTGGCACTCTGAAATTCATTCTGCTGGCATTTCTGGCAGCAACAACCCGCTGATAACGCTGATTCATTAATCCACGAGGAGAAATTTTCGAATCATAAAGATCCATAGAAATTTCTTTACCATCTAGGGTTAAATTATGGCGTAAATTATAAATCCGGTTCTCTATTTTATCCCACAGGGCCGTTAACTCTTCATTAATAGGTTTCATAAAGAGATCATTATCCAGCGCATGAATCGTTTTATCATGAACCACCGGGGCATAAGGCAAAGGATAACTGATCATTTCCAATGCACGTACTGCGCTACTCTTCTTATAGGATGCATCCTCAAGGGTTATCGGCTGCCAGGAACTGGCTAATTGGAGATCAGGACGCGCGCCTAATAATGAACTTGCCGTTGCATAGCTCAGACGTGCCAGCGTTCTGGCAGTAGGCTGTAATTTGCGATATTCCATATCGCCCTGATCGATAACATTCTTAACGTAGAAGTTAAAAATAGCTTTACGATAATGAATAGGTTCACTGGCAGAAATTGCATCAGGATCAGCCGGCTCTATCAGACTACGTAATCTCTTGGGCTCATCAATTATCGGACGACTATTCCAATAACGCGGCTTATCTTGTTCCAACGCCGGTTCATCATTACTTTCAAAAGGATTAAAAATAAACTTTATCCAGCGACTGGCTTCTTCATAACGTTGTTCGACATTAAACCGCCAAGCCACCATAAATGGCATATGGAAGAATAATTCCCAGAAATAAATACCATTTGCCCCTTTAAGGTCGATAGGTTTTGAAACATTGCCGGTAATCGGCTCTTCATGAATATTTTGAGTTTCCCAACTGAGAACTTTGTCCAGTTTTTGACTCGCCTTACTAATTAATTCTTTTGCAAAAAGGGTATTTAAACGAATCGCTTTGTCAGAGTACCAACTTTCTGGTTGCTCTTCTTTTGGAAATTGTAAATATTGAGTTTGTTTAGTCTGTTTAATCTGAACCTTAGCACGAAGCGATTTACCTACACTCAGTTTAGTCTTAATTCTGCCGGCAATATCAGCTCCAGTTTCTGACGGCAGACTAAAGCCTGTAACAACCATCACATCATTTCGATCACACCGCTTCAATGCCACACTTAATTTTGGATTATAATCTTCTGGAGTCAGTATTTTATAATCAAGCCAACAGCGTTCACCGTTGCTATCTTCCAGCCAAATACAATAAAGGATATTTTTACTTATGCTAAAATCATATTGATACGTTGAAGTGGACGTCAAATACATATTCAATGTCCCATCAACATAAGTCGCATCCAACTTGAAATCGTCTATTTTACCTAATTGTCCTTCAAATGTTGGTGGTTCGGCTATCGGCCACTGCATATTATTATTTACGGGATAAAGAACTAATTGCTTATATTCCTCTGGCCCGCCATTCGAAGGTTCCCGAAAATAGAACCAAACTAAAGCAGCACCATATGCATCCAGATCAGATAACCTTGAAGTGGATTTAGGCAAATCCGTTGCTTCCATTAATAAGTTGTCACAAACATAAGTGAAAACTTCATCATAATCATACGGCGTTCCCTGATCCGTACCTTTTAAGCGCACAAATGCGACCAACGCTAAACGTTCAACGTCTCCGGTACGATCGAGAACCGCAATCAACTCTTTCATTGAATGGTCAAGTAAATCTTCACGAACGGTAGTGCCGGTACTCCAGGTACCATCAAATGCCAAATGGGCCAAATTAAGTTTGGTACGATATTTAATACTATTATCTTTATCTTGTTTTTCTTCAGAAACTTCAAACCAACTAATATATAATCGGTTATTTAGAATAATCGGACGAATAACACTATTATACGCATTTTCTAAAGGAACATTAATCAGCTTCCACTCACCCCAAGCGGTAGGATAGAGTTCGTCAGTCAGATTATTACGCTGTTGGGCATCTAAAGTTCGCCAAAAATAACGGTAAGGTTGAGTTCGGGTCTTGGCAATGAAATAGATCTTATCATCGGCAATATCAATCCCATCTTCGTAACCAGCAATAACTTCTAAATTACTCACCTCTTCAAAATTATTCAAATATCCCAATATCGCTTTCTGAGCAACATCATCGGTAAGCTTGCCTTGATTAAGCGCGCTTTCAAGTTGGAAGAAGAATTCTGTTTTAGTTAAACGTAATGTGGGATCAACATAAACTTCTGGGTAAATAGCCAGTTGTTGATTAGCCGCCCAATAACCGTAACGATTAGCAAACTCCTGCCAATTGTCTGCCTCTTCCTGAGTCATGGATAAACCTGACTCTAAATTCAAAACAATACGGTTAATATATTGTTGTACCGATTGGGTAACATGCGCGACACGGGCTGTTTTTACTTTGGAAGAAACCTGTGTGTCTAATAATAGAAAATCATACAAGTCATCAACATTTTTAATTTTTTCACGTTGAGATTGAAAAGCGGTATCATGCGGAACAATCTGACCAAGATAATAGTCAACCAATGCATCACGCAAATTTTCCTGTAATTTTGCTTCAATTAAATTAGACATTCTCATCATCTCCTTGCGCTTTTAATGCAGCCATTACCGCTTCACCGATGTTTTGGAAAGCTTCAAAACTTGAATTAACATCAAGTGCGCCAGCACCTAATAAAGGCTCAACGGATAAATTGGTTTTCACAGAAAATTGTTGTAGCCGTCGTATCCAATCTATTTGAGATAAAGTCATGGCACGTTTTCTTTCTAATCCTTCTTTTTCACAAGCAAGATAAATTTCATCAGGGTCCCAATCTAATATTTCAGCCAGTAATTGCGCACATTTATAATTGTCATCATCCTCTTCTGTTTTCGGTACAATCTCACTGTTAGCGAAAGTAAAATACTCCTGAATTTTATCTTCATTTTGTTTCGCATTTTCCAGTAAATCTTGATAGCGATTCAACAAAAAAATTTCATCTAGTGACAGTGATATTTCTGTTGTTTCATCTAGGTTTAGCCCAAGCCATTTAGGATTTGTCAGGCGCAATAACAATAAATTATTACTTATGCTCAACGCATTAATTAATTGAGTATAAACTAACAGACTATAAGTCAAGTCCAGAAACTCTTTTTTAATATCTTCAACTTTTTCTGGTGTATTCTCTAACACCATTTTCAAAACTAAATAAACACTACTTCCTAACCAACGCAATTGTAGTGGAACGATATCTCTTGATACCCCATATTCACCCGCAATAGCGCTAGACAATAGACTCTCCTGTGCGGTTTTAGCTTGCAATATGATCTGCACGACAATATTAATTTGATTATTATCTGGGTTTATCTCTTTTTCTTTTACAATATCTTCAATCTCCTTTCTTAGAGATTCTTCATCTGTTTTTCCCCATATCAATGGAATATCTTTGACTAAACCGTTATCCTTATCGAAAACGCCATGTTCATCTGATAGAACGGTCCACCAATCTATATTATTTATTTCCTGCCGATTAAAATCAGATTCTTGTAAACGTACATTATCAGTGAGACCATCAGAAATTCCCTTATAAAAGGTTAACATGCCACTTGTTGGCACTACTGGAAGCTGAGTTTTACCTAATAATAAGGAAAGTTTGATCGGTGTCAGTTTTGTTTTAGCGAGCCAGGAAGTTAAAACCTCCATTTGAGCAATAGTACTGAGGATGTCATTTTTGTCTCCTAAAGCCGGTATATTTGCCAGATATTCGCTTTTATCGGTTAAAATATCCGCCAGAATTAATCCATCTTCCGCAGAAAAACCGAATAATCGTGGAATCGTCACCAAGCGATAAAGCCTAGACATGACATCAAGATTACGCGCCAATTTGCCAGAAGAGAATTTCAGTGCCTTCTCAACAATAGGGGCAATCACTTGAAACGTGGATAAAGAAATAGCTAACCCTGCACACAATTGTTTAACTGTTTTTGCTCCATCGCCTTGATTTTCTGTATAATTAAATTCTTTTCCATCCAGAATTAAAGGCTGGTCAAAAAGTTTAGATTGATTAAAAAGCTGATCAAAAAATGGAATATTATTACTAATAGCAAATGGCGTAATTTGATATATCCATCCAGCAAACGTTTCCGGCAATACTTTATATTGTGTCGATAAATGGCGGAATAAACCCAATGCTCTCAATGTATTATTAGAAATAGCCAGATCGGTATTATTGGATTCAGCTTTTATTGCTGAAGTTACCAGTAAATCAAGCTGATGATAAGGTAACCCCAACCAACGCTGTAAACGGATAAAGCGGTTCATTCGATCATAACGAAAATCAGAAACTGCATCTATTTCGCGTCCAGAGTCGGTTCTCACAATGCTTAATGCATCCAATTGCCCCGCATTTATATAAACACCACCATAATGGTAAGGTGCTGGAAAGTGTTCTGATGTTTGACCACTACTAAAAATAGGGTTAGAAAATACCACATTTGGCGAAACTAAAGGCCGAAAATCACCACTATTAAACAAGTGTTCGAGATCTGTCACTTTCGATCCTGTTTGTTGACCAAAAGATAGAACCTCTTTTAATTTCACGCTGTCATCCGCAGAAACACCATAATTATCCTGGAAAAATTGTTCAGCTTCCGGTAATAATTCTGATTGTGAAGTACCTTGTTTAGCAATCGCAAAACGGTAAGTCATGGTCAAGAAGTTAATACCTTCAATGTTTACCGAACTATTATTTGTGTTCTCTTTTGGTACCGCAGCATAAACTGTCATTTCACCAAAGAAAGGACCATTATCTAAATTACCAATATCACTATTATCACTTTCTACATAAGTCAATTTTAACTGTCGGCTGAATGGCGATGAATTATTAAAAGGTTCCATCCTCGCTTTTACACGATTATAAGTCAGAACATTTTCGCCACGAAGTTTAACTTTGATCGTCTCTTTAGCTTTATTTTCACAAGTGATGACAATCTCATCATAGGCTTTATCAACATTATCACTCAACAATGTCGGGCCTGTGATATTTTCATCAGCATGAATAATATAAGCATGTTTTGCAACATCATGCTCAGGTAATACTTCTGTTGTGCTGGCACTGAAATAGCTGTTAATAAGTTGCTCACGTGACAAAAAGTTTTGTGCAAATGGACTTTTCTCTGTCAGTAAAGTCATTTGTTCCTGACTTAATTGAGTATAGGCAAGCAAAGCCTGATCACGCTTTTCAGTTAAAATATGCCAAGGAAATTGTTGATCTACTTGCTGAATAATCGTGCCTAATTCAGTCTCTTTTTCAGCCAAACCTTTATTGATCTGTTGAGAAGGCAAACTATAAGGTAATGTAAATGGAAAACGAGTCTCTCCCAAAACCTGATTAACCGGTTTATCTGCATGGCCTGTCTGATCAATATATTCCCTGGCGCTCTTCGACAACACATCATTCACAATAGATATTGCCGTAATCTCTTTATAAAGATTATCACTATTCAGTAATAAATCAGGAATATCAGCACGCCTTTGCTCCAATCCCACCGCATTATTGGAACCATCTAACTCTATTTGTTGTACAAATTTATAAAGATCAAGCAGGTAATTTACCGGACTATCAAGAGCCTCAATAGCATTTGGCTGACAGAAATCATCCCAAGGTTCAGGAAATAAGTTGCTATAATCAGGTAATTTTTCTTTATCATCAGTGTTGTCACTAATATAAGTAGAATATCTTGCCTGATGACTCGCTTTTTTTAATGATGCGCCATCGTAATCTCTCAATTGTCTTTGCCGATAACTTTGTACCAATTGATTAGCCGCACTCGCTGCTTTATCAAAAATCACCTCTGCATGACCCGATAAAGATTCATTATGGCGTTTAATAAATCGCTGTTTTGATACTTCAATAATGTCAAAAATTGAGTTATAACCCAGACGCTGGAGTGTATTAACCAGAGTAACCGTGGAATTATCTTCCTTCTGCTCTGAGTTTGACAACATATAACTTGTCGGCAATATTGGCGCTGCTGATGGTTTTATTTCTGCCGCCGCAGCCAATAACGGTGATACTTTTGTTATACTTTGTTTGTCACGAGAAATGCTTTTATATTTATCCATTGTATTATTCCCAACCTAATTAATCGGAAACACTTGAATAGCACAGTTATAGAGACTATACCCGTCATCTTTCAAGTTGCCTCTTTGTTGGCTGCACTCACTCACCCCGGTCACATCGTTCTCTATGCTCCCGGGGATTCGCTCCCTTGCCGTCGCGATGCATCTTGAAATCCATTGGGTATATAACCACTTTAAATAGTCAGATTTTTTCAAGTATAAATTCAATTTAATTTACATGCTTCACACTGTTTCTCTTTCGGTTTATCGTAAGAAGGAAGTTCACCACCACCATCGAAATAAAACGGTTCCATGTCAATAACTTTTTTAACTGCTTTACGACCTAATCCTTCATGAGCAGCATTGGTTAACAAGCCATTATCCTGATCGCCGCTCCAAATAAATAAACCACCAAGTCCCTTTTCTTTAACATAGCGGCCTTTTTCTCTAACTGAACGAGGCGTATCTAATGACATAAATACTTTGAGATCTTTATTGTAAAGATAATCAGCCTTAGCAATAGGATCATGGAAAACCGTAAAGCCATTACGGCCTATTTGATTTTCATAATCAACATAGTTATAGATAATATCTGTCCATTCAATCACACCATGTTCGAAACTCCCTACCGTGGATGCTCCATCAGTATATTTCCCAATTAGCTGTTCCTTATCCTTACTCTCTAACTCCGCAGTTCTGGCATTACGGGTATAGCCAGAATAGCCAATATAAATAAATTTCTTATTAATCCCTAAAGAGATAAGATAATTAACTGCATCATCGACTGAATATTTAGAATATTGATCATCCTTATTGCGATAAAGATTGGTATGATGAGAAAGTTTTCCATCGCCCAATGTAAAGAAATCATAAGTCATCAAGTTGATTTCATTGACACCGGCGGCGATCAATTCTGGAATATGCGCTGCTTTAATTTTTTCTACATCAGCAGAAGCTGCAATACTAATTCCTTTCAAATTACTGATATTTGCATTCTTTAAGTCCTTAATAAGCTCAGCAAAATATTTATAATCATCTTCATCAAATTGATTACCTTCCCCCGCAGAACCTGGATATTCCCAGTCAAGATCAATGTGAGTTAGCATGTCAAATTTGGCGTATAAATCTTTAACACCGTCAACAAACCTCTGGCGCAGTTTCTCATCACGACAAACTTTATAAAAAGCACCACTCATTGACCAGCCGCCAACGCTAACAGAAATTTCCAAATCCGGATTTTCGTCTCTAAGTAAGCGTAGTCCTCCTAATACTCCCTGAGCTTTATCTTGCTGATATAAATCTACAGGATCGCCCGCCCATTGAGTAAAACCACAATTAAGATAGGCTGCAACATCAGCCCAGGGATCAATTAGAATAGGTTTGCCTTCGTGATTCTCTAGAATATCTTGTTCGGTATCCCCCATTTTCCATCCATCTTTACCCGCCGCAGCAATGATAGTTGCTCTTTTCTCCCCGGGATCGCCAATAATACCTGCAAAGCTAAAGATAATTCTTTTAAACGGCTTTCCTTTTTCTTTATCACCTTTAAAGCGCATTAAATCAGCACTTCTGCCGCCATTCTTTTTAAAAGAATCATCATTTATCGGCGCTAAACGTTCATCATAGATTGACCAATCAGATAAATAACAGAAAACGCCAAAATCATCATTCTCCTCGTAAGTATTAAAAACAGTTTTAGCAAGTCTTGTCGGTGTATACGATAATACGCCATCGGTTGTTTTAGGATCAAAACCATTTAGCCGATAGGTTTTTTGCGCCGCACCTTCTTCCGAGTCCTTAACCTTATGTGGATCAGTTTCATACACTAATTGGCTATCTGCTTTTGGTTCATTTTCACTCATATCTTACTCCACTAATAGTACAATTATCTTAAACATCAGAGAGTTAAATCATGGCAACCTATGCCAGAATTAAGTAGAGATCTATAAGTATTCAGATTAAAAATCGTTCCCCCTGGCATACTTATAACGTATTGAATACAAAGGATTGCATAGCTTATCTGTATAAGGATTCAAATTTTAAATAACACAATATATTAGAGTCCTGAATGTTACTTCCCACCGTAATATCTGTTAAACCTCTTTTTTTCATATACAGATATAAAAATTAATAATCTCTTTTTTCCTCCTGGCTATTGACTCAAACAAAATCCAGCCAATTCTACTTTTTAACCAAAATTTTCTATCGCTAAATTCTTTTTTTCATGAAGCATGATTTATATATTTAATATTATTAAATATATATCATGACTATATCGTAAAATGATAATATGAGTTATTTATGACAGTAAGATAATAATTTTATTAAAATTGAATATTCAATTTCTAGCTATTGACTATTTTATGTTACACCGTAATAAAACGCCCGCCAATTAACCTTAAATTTGTTCCAGTAATATTAAAATAGGGTTAGAAAAATGATCTCTTGAACAAATTTTCACAACCTAGATTCTTTGGGAAATTAACTACCTATAACGTTGATCATTTCAAATTCGAGAAATAGCACAACAAGTTAATTATGATCATCAACGTTTTTGAGTACCACTTTATAACTAAGGCCCTACCTCTAACTGCATATACCCGTCATCTTTCAAGTTACCTCTTTGTTGGCTGCACTCACTCACCCCGGTCACATAGTTAGCTATGCTCCCGGGGATTCGATCCCTTGCCGTCGCGATGCATCTTGAAATCCATAGGGTATAACCTAATAAACGCGCAAAAAATCCTTGACACACCAATTTCGTTCCAGTTTACTAGTACACGAGTGAGAATGATATTGTCTTGTATACCATCTATATCAATACTAAAGAGGCACTGAAAATGGCTGTATTTATGACGTCTATCCGTTGGTGGCATAACTTCCCAGTAAGGGCGGTACGGTCACGCACATAAATCAACAGTGCCAAACTACCAAAACCCGCCTGATCAGCGGGTTTTTTTATATGTGTAATTTATTAATAGGACGAAAAAATGACGGATAAACAACCCAAAATTACAGTAATCGAGCAGGAAACCACTTATCAATCCGATCCTACTCTGCTATTCAACCACCTCTGCGGTGAGCGACCAGCAACTTTATTGCTGGAATCTGCGGAAATTAACAGTAAAAAAAACTTAAAAAGTCTGCTGATTATCGATAGCGCCTTGCGCATCAGCGCCAACGGCAATCAGGTTACTTTTGATGCTTTAACAGAAAATGGCCGGAATTTATTACCCATTTTGGCTGACAAACTTTCCAGCAACGCCCAATCTGAAATGACACATAATGTTCTTCAAGTTACCTTCCCGCTAACCAATCACAATATAGATGAAGATAATCGCCTAAAAGCGGTATCCGTATTTGATGCGCTGCGTGCTCTGCTTTCACTGGCGGAAGGGCATTCATCTCCAGATAATGCAGAAGCAATTTTTGTCGGCGGTCTTTTTTCCTACGACCTGGTAGCCGGATTTGAGCCCTTGCCCGCCGTCAAAACCGTTCAACGCTGTCCTGACTTCTGTTTTTATCTCGCAGAAACGTTATTGGTGATCGACCACCAAAATAAAAATGCACGTTTGCAAATCTCCCTTTTCAGTGATTCTCAGGCAGAAGAGCAACGCCTTAAGCAACGATTAAAAACATTAGCGAAACTCATTACCGAACCGACTGAACCCGTAAAACAAATCTCTCTGCCAACCATGAAAGTTTCATACAATCGGGATGATAATGGCTATGCAGAAATGGTGGCACAATTGCAGCAATATATCCGCCAAGGAGATATTTTTCAGGTGGTGCCATCAAGACGCTTCTTTCTACCCTGCCCGGCACCGCTTCATGCTTATCAAAAGCTTAAATACCGCAATCCAAGTCCCTACATGTTTTTCATGCAAGACAAAGATTTCTGTCTGTTTGGCGCTTCTCCTGAAAGCGCGCTTAAATATGATGCATCCAATCGCCAGATTGAAATTTACCCGATCGCCGGTACCCGTCCCCGTGGGCGCAATGCTGCCGGCGAGCTAGATGCCGATCTGGACAGCCGGACCGAGCTGGAGATGCGAACAGATCATAAAGAATTAGCCGAACACCTGATGCTGGTTGATTTGGCCCGTAATGACCTGGCTCGCATTTGTGAACCGGGCAGCCGCTATGTCGCCGACCTAACAAAAGTTGATCGCTACTCTTTTGTTATGCATCTGGTTTCCCGCGTAGTGGGAACATTACGCCATGATTTGGACATCTTTCATGCTTATCAAGCTTGTATGAATATGGGGACCCTTACTGGCGCACCGAAAGTACGCGCAATGCAACTTATCGCTCACTATGAAAGTGAACGTCGGGGCAGTTATGGTGGTGCTGTTGGTTATTTCACCGGCAAAGGGGATATGGATAACTGTATCGTTATTCGCTCTGCTTACGTAGAAGATGGCATAGCGTCTATTCAGGTTGGCGCAGGTATCGTATTGGATTCCGATCCTTTAGCCGAATCCGAAGAGACTCGTAACAAAGCAAAAGCCGTCATTCGTGCAATTATTGAAGCTCATCAGGCAGAGGAGATTTTCTAATGGCAAATATTCTTCTACTCGACAACGTGGATTCATTTACCTATAACCTTGTCGATCAATTACGTAATCATGGTCATCAGGTTGTTATCTACCGCAATACTGTTGCAACTGAAATGATTATGCAGCGATTAAGAATGCTATCTTCTCCGTTATTGATGCTTTCACCGGGACCGGGTAAACCCTCTGACGCAGGTTGTATGCCTCAATTACTGCAACAAATCATCGGCAAAATCCCAGTGATCGGCATCTGCCTTGGGCATCAAGCCATTATTGAAGCCTATGGCGGAGAAATTTCTGCTGCTGATGAAATCCTACACGGCAAAGCTTCTCTGGCAGAACACGATAATCAGGCTATGTTCGCTAATCTGGAAAACCCTCTACCCGTTGCACGTTATCACTCTCTCGCGGGTAACAAAATTCCATCCGAACTGACTATTTCTGCCCGTTGTGGTGATACTGTTATGGCGGTTCGTCACAACAAACATAAGGTTTGTGGATTTCAATTTCACCCAGAATCGATTCTCACAACTCAGGGAGCTAAATTGCTTGAACAAACGCTGGTCTGGGCACTAAATTAAAAGGAAGATGAAAATGCAGGCTATTTTCAATAAATTGTTTAACGCACAGACACTGACACAACAAGAAAGCCAGCAACTATTTGCAGCCATTATTCAAGGAGAATTAAGTGAATCACTACTCGCTGCTGTACTTATCAGCATGAAATTACGTGGTGAACAACCCCAGGAGATCGCCGGCGCAGCCCAGGCATTACTGGCAAATGCCCTGCCATTTCCACGGCCGGATTACACTTTCTGCGATATCGTCGGAACAGGCGGCGATGGTACGAACAGTATCAACATTTCAACCGCCAGTGCCTTTGTCGCCGCAACTTGCCAAATTAAAGTCGCCAAACATGGCAACCGCAGTGTTTCCAGTCGATCCGGTTCTTCTGATTTGCTGGCAGCGTTTGGTATCGCCCTTGATATCAGCGCGGAATGTGCCCGTAGCGCACTAGATGAAATCGGCATCTGTTTCCTATTTGCACCGCAATATCATCTTGGATTCCGTCATGCAATGCCGGTACGTCAACAACTGAAAACCCGGACGCTATTCAATATATTAGGTCCTCTGATTAATCCGGCTCGTCCGCCACTGGCTTTAATCGGCGTTTACAGCCCTGAGCTCGTTGAACCTATTGCCCGCACTTTACAGGTTCTCGGCTATCAACGGGCCGCAGTTGTTCACAGCGGCGGCATGGATGAAGTCGCACTGCATGCGCCAACGAAAGTTGCAGAACTTAATGATGGAGAAATTATCCATTATCAATTAAACGCTGAAGATTTTGGTTTACAACATCATCCAATATCCGCATTAAAAGGAGGTTCACCCGAGGACAATCGTGAAATGCTCAGTTTATTGTTACAAGGACGAGGCAAGAAAGCTCATGCTGATGCCGTTGCGGCTAACGTTGCCCTGTTAATGAAGATTCATGGACAGGAAAATTTACGTCATAACACCCAACAAGCTCTCGAAGCCATTCACAGTGGCCGAGCTTATGAACGAGTCATAGCACTTGCAACAAGGAGTTAATCATGCAAGCCACCATTTTACAGAAAATTGTTAATGATAAAGCCGAATACCTTATTAATCGCAAACAACAGCAACCATTAGAAAGTTTCATTGATGCCGTTGTTGCCAGCAATCGTGATTTTTATCAAGCGCTAAACAGTGAACAGACAGTTTTTATTCTGGAATGTAAAAAGGCATCTCCTTCTAAAGGCGTTATTCGTCAGGATTTTGATCCCATTCACATAGCGAAAATTTATCAGCCTTATGCTGCCGCCATTTCTGTATTAACTGATGAAAAATATTTTCAGGGTAACTATGAATTTCTTCGTTTAGTCAGTGATGCCGTTCACCAGCCGGTATTGTGCAAAGATTTTATTATCGATCCTTATCAGGTTTATCTTGCCCGTTATTATCAAGCCGATGCAATTTTGTTGATGCTTTCCGTCCTTGATGATCAGCAATATATTGCGCTGTCTGAACTTGCGCATAGTCTGAATATGGGCGTGCTGACGGAAGTCAGCTCAGAGGAAGAGCTAACCAGAGCGGTTGCGTTAAAAGCTAAAGTTATTGGTATCAATAACCGTGACCTGAGAGATCTTTCTATCGATTTAAACCGTACCAAACAACTTGCGCCACAGTTACCCGAAGGAACCCTTGTTATTAGCGAATCGGGCATCCACCAGCATCAACAAATTCGCGAGCTTAGCCATTATGCTAATGGCTTTCTCATTGGCAGCGCTTTGATGGCCCAATCTAATCTGGACTTAGCATTACGCCAACTGATTCTGGGTGAAAATAAAGTCTGCGGGTTAACTCGTCCACAAGATGCTAAAGCGGTATTACAGGCAGGCGCTGTTTATGGTGGTTTGATATTTGCTGAGCATTCACCACGTAAGATTAATATCCAACAGGCCCAACAAATTATTAATGCAGCAAATCTCAAATATGTAGGGGTATTTCAAAATCAATCATCCGCATTCATTAGCCATACCGCCCGTACCCTTTCTCTGGCTGCGGTACAATTACATGGCGCAGAAGGCGAAATTTATATTGCGGAACTGCGAAAAACACTACCTGAAAATTGTCAAATTTGGAAAGCAGTTGATATGTCGAAAGATGCCTTTCACGCCAAAGCCGAAAATGTGGACCGTTATTTACTTGATAACGGCAAAGGTGGAACCGGCCAAAGTTTCGATTGGCAATTACTTGACAAGCAATCACTCGCCAATGTCATGCTAGCCGGTGGGTTAAATGAAGAAAATTGCCAACAAGCAGCAAAATATGGCTGTTGCGGACTTGATTTTAATTCTGGCGTCGAAAGCGCACCCGGCATCAAAAGCAGTCATAAGTTAAATAAAGTGTTTCAGCTTCTACGCTGTTACCAATAAGCAACAATTTCCCGATTCATATAATGGACAAGCAGAACAATGAGTAAACTTAACCCCTATTTTGGTGATTTCGGTGGACAATTTGTACCACAGATCCTTATTCCAGCCCTTGAACAATTAGAAGCTGCATTTATTGCCGCTCAGCAAGATCCCGAATTCCAGCAAGAATTTCAGGATCTACTGAAAAATTATGCGGGCAGGCCAACAGCACTAACGTTATGCCGTAATCTGACAAAAGGCACCAAGACCCGCCTTTATCTGAAACGTGAAGATCTATTACACGGCGGCGCTCATAAAACCAACCAAGTACTTGGTCAGGCATTATTAGCAAAACGCATGGGAAAAAGCGAAATTATTGCGGAAACCGGCGCTGGTCAACATGGTGTAGCAACCGCCCTCACCTGTGCGCTGTTAAATATGAAGTGCCGCATTTATATGGGCGCTAAAGATGTGGAACGCCAATCCCCTAATGTTTTCCGGATGCGTCTGATGGGAGCCGAAGTCATTCCAGTTCATAGCGGCTCTGCCACCTTAAAAGATGCCTGCAATGAAGCGTTACGTGATTGGTCTGGCAGCTACGATAAAGCCCACTATTTATTAGGGACTGCTGCTGGACCACATCCCTATCCGACGATGGTTAGAGAGTTCCAGCGTATGATCGGCGAAGAAGCCAAATCCCAAATTCTGGCAAAAGAGGGACGCCTGCCTGATGCCGTGTTGGCCTGTGTTGGCGGGGGCTCTAATGCCATTGGCATGTTTGCGGAATTTATTCCTGAAACATCGGTCCGCCTGATTGGTATTGAACCTGCCGGGCTCGGTATTGAAACCGGTAAACATGGCGCACCGCTGAAACATGGCGAATTGGGTATCTATTTTGGTATGAAATCGCCAATGATGCAGACAGATGAAGGCCAGATTGAAGAATCTTATTCTATTTCTGCCGGTCTGGATTTCCCTTCCGTTGGCCCTCAACATGCCTATCTGAACAGTATTGGACGGGCTGATTATGTTTCCATCACCGATGATGAAGCATTAGAAGCGTTCAAAATCCTTTCCCGTGAGGAAGGAATTATTCCAGCCCTCGAATCCTCTCATGCGCTGGCTTATGCTTTGAAAATGATCCATCAAGCTCCTGATAAAGAGCAATTACTGATCGTTAATCTATCCGGTCGCGGTGATAAAGACATATTTACTGTCCACGATATTTTAAAATCCAGAGGGGAAATCTAATGGAACGTTACGAGCAGCTATTTAAACAACTGGAAAGTCGTAAACAAGGTGCTTTTGTCCCCTTTGTCACACTAGGCGATCCAACCCCAGAATTATCGTTGAAAATTATTGATACTCTCATTGCAAGTGGTGCTGACGCTCTTGAGTTAAGTATTCCTTTTTCTGATCCGCTGGCTGACGGCCCAACCATTCAAAACGCTAATTTGCGTGCCTTCTCCTCAAATGTAACCCCCACGCTCTGTTTTGAACTATTAACAAAAATTCGGGCAAAATATCCTGATATTCCTATTGGTTTATTAATGTATGCCAATCTGGTTTTTCATCATGGAATAGACGAATTCTATCGCCGTTGCAAAAATGCAGATATTGATTCAGTATTAGTCGCAGATGTTCCTATGTCAGAATCACGGCCATTCCGTACCGCAGCTATGAAACATAATATTGCCCCTATTTTTATTTGCCCACCCAACGCAGAAGATGAATTATTACGTGAAGTTGCCTCTTATAGCCGCGGATATACCTACCTATTATCAAGAGCGGGCGTAACCGGTATAGAAAGACGAGGTGAAAAACCGTTAAATCATCTAGTCAATAAACTACGGGAATATCATGCTGCACCACCGTTACAAGGATTTGGTATTTCAGAACCTGAGCAGGTAAAAGAAACGTTAGCAAGTGGAGCAGCGGGCGCCATTTCCGGCTCTGCCGTCGTTAGAATTATTGAACAAAATCTTTCTCAGCCGGAAATAATGCTGAAAAAATTAACTGAATTTGTATCAAAAATGAAGTCTGCAACACAACTGTAGTGTGAAAAATAACTGTAATGTGAAAAGTATTGTATAAAAATGGGGCAAAACCTGCCCCATACTTTTCATATCAAACAACCATGTCAAACAAACGCGGCTTTTTTATCAGAAGTGATAACCGGCACTAAACATAAATACCCACGGATCAATCCGGGTATCAATTTTATGATGCTGGTCACCCGCTTTAAATTTTACATCCGTTTCGATGTTTATCCACCATACAGAGGCATTTATTATCCAGTTTCGATCTAACGCATAATCCAGACCAACTTGACCGGCAACACCCCAGGAATCTTTCAGATCCAGACTATGCAAATTACTATCTTTAACAGCATCACTGCCATTAAATTTTTCATTAAAGAAAGTCGTGTAGTTTAGACCAATACCGACATAGGGGTGGAATCTATTTTCTTTAGAGCCGAAATAGTATTGCGCCATTAATGTCGGCGGCAAACTTTTTATTTTAGCAATATTCCCGACACCCGGTAAACTTACTCGGTTCTGGAAAGGTGTGCCAGCGAGTAATTCCACACCAATATTATCTGTAATCATATAACCGAAGGTCAAACCCATCTGAGTATTATTATCCGCACTCAGAGAACCCAAACCTAATACATTATCAGAGCCAGTATTGGGTCTGACAGTCGCACTACCTGCACGGAAAATAAAGTCACCCGCTTCATGAGCGAAAGCGAATGATGGTGCTAAAGTTGCCGCTGCTAATACAAATGCAGAAATTTTTTTCATTATTCGTCCCATTCCTGTGATTTAAAGTCAGAAAAATATACCCATATATTGGAAACTATGATCTAAGACAGATCACATCTTTTAAAAAATTTCAGTAAAACCGTATATTTATAATATTATTATTTCAATTAGGAATTATTTTAAATTGATCTAGATCAAAGTTTATTTATTATTAATCAGTTAGAAATCTTTTATTTATATATTTATTCAGATGTTTTATCTTCTCTCTCATTATATTTCCATTATGTTTTAATAAGGTTAATTTTATGTTTATTTTTATCTTAAAAATATAATGTGAAGAACTTTTTTCCGCCATCAATAATCACAGCTAACCATCAATTTATCCGCATCATCTCGTTTCTACTATCCACCTTTCCCCATAACAAGGTACAATCATCCCCTATGCATTGTTGTTTAACCTGATAGGAGCAGTCTTCATGCCAATCACGGCGAATACCCTGTACCGTGACAGTTTTAACTTTTTCAAGAATCAACTGTTAAGTACCCTGACCCTGGCCGCCCTAGCGGCTCTGGTTACCACCTTATTGGGGCACCTGTTTATTCCTGACAGCGAACAGATGAAGTTGCTGACAGAAGCAGAATTTACGTTTGCCACCTCAGGCAAGGCCGGTATTCAGGAGCTGGTGTCTCAAATGACTCCAGAACAACAGTCAATGATCATGCGGGCGGGAATCGGAACCATTTTCTCCAGTATGATTGGCAGCGTGCTACTGGTCGGTGGTGTACTGACGCTGGTCGCGGCAGTTTCAGAGGGAAATCGTATCTCTTCATTACAGGCAATTGGTTTATCAGCAACCCAATTACCGAGACTGTTCCTATTACTGCTTATCTGTACCCTGCTAATTCAACTTGGCTTAATGCTTATGCTGGTGCCTGGCATTATTTTGTCGATCGCACTGGCTTTATCACCCGTTATTATGACTACCGATCGTTGCGGCATTTTTGCTTCTATGAAAATAAGCTGGAAACTGGCATTTGCTAATATTCGCCTGCTGGTTCCGGCAATTCTTTTATGGCTGACCGCGAGGCTCTTGCTGGCATTTATTATTGACCGCCTAACATTCATTCACAACGAGATGGCAGGGATTATTCTTGGGGTGTTTAATAACCTCATTTCAGCCATTTTGCTGATTTATCTGTTCCGGTTGTATATGCTGGTTACCTCTTCACAACAAAAATCAATATAAAATAGCGATTCAAACCAAAAACCCCATAGCAATAAACTATGGGGTAAGCAGAATAAGCTAGTGATAACTGGATTGAGCTAAAATGCAAAAAAATTCCCTGTTTTTCAACAGGGAATTCTATAGAAAAGAGATCTAATTAAATATCAATTAGCAAATTTCAGTTAGAACCGATAGCCGACACCAACTACCCAAGTGCCTACTTTAAAATCACCCAGTTTTGAATATTCATAGGATGTATCAACGGTCCAATTTGGCATAGGATTAAACTGTAATCCTACCCCATAACCAATAGATGTCTTACTCTCGCTCTCGCTATATGATTCACTAAGGGCAGGGATTTTAACTTCCCCCTTTCCACGTGCAGCACCAACCATACCGTATGCACTAACATATTCATTAAAACGATATGTAGGTCCCGCCATCAGAGAATAATAATCCAGCTCATACTTACCTGCCTTGCTACTATTAATGTATAAATCGTTACCCAAATGGGTATACGTGAATGAACCAATAACACCCAAATTACTGTCCAGCTCGTAGCGGTACTTTAAGTTGAAGCCCTTTGGATTACCGTTAAATAGGTTACTCTCAAAAGAGTTATCAGATAAATCCTTACTATCAAACTTCACATGGCTCTGAGCATAACCACCCGAAATCGTGTGTTCACCGGCATTTGCCGCAAATGCGAATACAGATAGACCTGCTGCCACTACCGAAGCCACCAATGCTCTTTTCATTGAAAATCCCTAATGTTTTATAAAATTATAGAAAAGACTAATTACAAGGCGCGATTATTTATCAGCAATCAATAGAAAACAACTCAATCCCGTTTTTTGTTAAGTTTTCATTTAACAAGATAAAGTAATAACCGCTTCCCACCCTGATCAGGAGAATCTTCCCATCTTAATTGGCTGTTTTTCGTACTTATAGCATTTCATCACTTCACTATTGAGATAAAAAGCAAAAAAATTCCCTGTTTTACAACAGGGAATTTTGCATAGAATATACAGTGATAACTAATAAAGGAATAATCGTCAGATTACATTAAGCTAAACATGGACTAGCAATTTCAACTAAATACTAAATAGATATATGGACACTAAACCAACACAAATCTATAACTGGCAAAGTCGTCGAAAACATATATCCGGTTTTAATAATCCCTGATGAAAATCCGTACTCTCTATCCTCATTATTTCGATAGCCTTTATACCCTTCATCTTTCAAGCTGCTGCTTTGTTGGCTGCTTTCACTCACCCCAGTCACATAGTTATCTATGCTCCTGGGGACTCGTTCACTTGCCGCCGCGCTGCAACTCGAAATCTATTGGGTATACTTGTAATTACTGAGCTCGCACTCCGTGATTATGGTTTTTCCGGCCGTTGAACTCGAACAGTAAGAACTCGTCCATCGGGGATATCGCATAGTTCGCCATCAGTATAATAAATGACTTCTCCATCACCATTAACGCTCTTAACACGTTTATTTTGAGCAAATATCGGCGCATCTTTATTTTGACGATGAGA